>NZ_JBNNMF010000002.1:0-294495 GCF_050272495.1 Solibacillus cecembensis
GTTCTTTTATTATATATGAAAAGAGCGAGGTATTCGACGATTCAATCGTCGAATACCTCGCAAAGTTAAACTATATGGACTTTTTCAGTACCCTCCATTGGATTGATGGGGGCTTTCGCTTTGAGGAATGAAGTGGTGCTGGTTTTTGCGGTTATCCGTCTATTTCGAGTTTTATCCGTCTCTGCCTACAAACAAAAAATCCCCCAGCCTATTTTATAATAGACAGAGAGATTGAACTGTAGTGTTTGTGTATGATGCTATGTATGTTATTCAGCCTCTGGAGTGTTATCTACTGCACTTCCATCATCAGCAAAATCTGTGCCTGGATTGAAGTTTGCAATGCGTTTTGCGCCAACATATTTGTTACCCCAGTAAGCTTTATCATTGATGCTTGTTTTTACAACACCCTTGCTCGTTGAAGCGTGGATGAAGTTTCCAGAACCGATATAAATACCTACGTGTGAAACACCTTTACCAGATGTATTGAAAAATACTAGGTCTCCTGCTTGTAAATCGCTTTTCTTAACTGCTGAACCTTGTCCATACATGCCTGAAGAAGTACGATCTAAAGATGTAATACCTACCTCTTTAAATACTTGGCGTACATAGCCAGAGCAATCAAAGCCTGTTGACGATGTGCCACCGTATGCATAGCGTACACCTAAATATTTTGATGATGCTGATTTCAACTCATCTACTGAGTATGCTGCAGATGCAGAAGCTTTGTTTTCATCAACTGGAGTAAAGAAAAGGATAAATGCCGCAGCCAAAGTAAGTATTGTATTACGAATTATATTAAGATGTTTCATCGTGTTCCCCCAAAAGTTCAATTAGTTTTCTGAAAACTTAACTGTTCTTAGGTTAACACGTGGTTCGACACCGTAACATTACATTTGTGTAACAATACAGTAACACAACCACTTTAATGTAATATTAGCACATTTACTACATATACCCTTTATTTACGCGTTCTAAACCGTTTTTCTTCCAATTTTTTTTTGTTATATTTGTAATATTTTTGCCGTTCCTTACGTTTTTTGTTACATTTGTAATATTACTCGACAAGGAAGTGCTCCATAATCCCCCAATAAATCTATCTTACTAAAAGAAGATACATAGATTCTCAACAAATCGAGGAATTCTACATACCTTCTAATAGTTTACTGCACGTTATTTAGACGCTTGAAAGATACAAAGCGCTCAGCCCAGTATTTTGTTTTTACATTGGCGACAGCGACCCCTTGAGAGCCCGCATGGATAAATTCATCATTACCTATATAAATGCCCATATGTGAAATATTAGGGATAAATGTGTTTTTAAAGAACACTAAATCTCCTGGCACTGGGGTTTGTACCTTTGTAGTATCCTGTTGGAAATACATTAAGCTACTTTTACGCGTCAATTTTACCCCTGCTTGTTGATAGGCATAGTTAACAAATCCACTACAATCAAAGCCCGCCATTGTATTTCCACCATAAACATACGGAACACCTAGCGACTGATTTGCAATATTTAATACTTGATTGTACATTTGCTCTGAAGCAGCATTGACTGAAACAGTAATTTCTCGTTCATTTCCTAACTGCTTGGCAATCGCTTCATCTGATGTTTCTTTAAATTCAATTACTGCCTCCACTTCATCTACACTCGCTTCTTCTTTAGCAGTAAGTTGTTGCATTTTTAACCTTTGTCCCACTTTAATTGCATCAGATTCTAAAGCATTCCACTTTTTCACATCGGAAACTGTCGCATTATATTTCTTAGCAATATTCGTTAAATTATCGCCTTTTGCAACAGTATAATATTGTATTTTATTTGCTGTTGGTTTATTTTCCTTTTCCACTAGATTCCCCGTTGCTTTGTCGGACGTTGCAACGATCAATTTTTGCTCCAAAAAAATGCTGTCATCAGATAGTTTATTCCATTGTTTCAACTGTTGGACCGTCGTATTGTGGGCTGTTGCAATTTTTGTTAAATTATCGCCTTTTTGCACGGTATACGTAGATGCCTCAACATTGGAAGCAACTAAAAATACGGATGTAAATAGTGCACCTGATATTAATGTTTTCCATTTATGCTGCATGATAGGGGGCTCCTTACTATTATATGAAATTTCTTCTATATGCCCATTTTACTGAAAAATATGTCACAAATACAACATGCCATAAGGTCGATTCTACGATACAATTCGAATTATTAGTGTATATTCTAGCATTTGTGAAGTAATTAATAGCGTTCATGTTGAAATCCCAACTTTTGTTATCGGAAAATAATAAACGCACTTTCATTTTTAATACTTTTATGATAGAATAATCAATTGTGATAGGGTTTAAATTTTTTGAAAGTTTTGCATTTTCAAACTAAAAGGAGTTTTATCGAAATGAAGAGCAATACAAATTTTATCCGCGACAATATTGCGGTTGGTTTTATGTTATTCGCTTTATTTTTAGGCGCGGGTAATATCATATTCCCACCACTTTTAGGTCAAATGGCCGGAGAAAATATTTTTGTATCAATGGTTGGTTTTTTAATAACAGGGGTTGGATTACCTCTTTTAGGAATTATCTCCGTAGCAAAAAACGGCGGTGACTTGGAAGTATTAGCAGGCCGTGTGAATCCGTATTTCGGCATCATATTCACTTCAATTGTTTACTTATCAATAGGTCCGTTCTTTGCAATTCCTCGGACAGGCGCTGTTTCTTATTCAATCGGGGTTGCGCCATTCCTTTCAGAAGCTGCACAGAATAGTTGGATTCCATTGTTCTTGACAACACTCGTTTTCTTTGGAATATCATTTTATTTAGCTTCCAATCCAACGAAGCTTGTTGATCGTGTCGGGAAGTTTTTAACACCCGCCCTACTGTTTGTCATTATTTTACTTGCAGCGAAATCCTTCTTAACACCACTGGGCGAAATTGGTGAGTCACAAGGAGCCTACATTAATAATGCATTTGGTGAATCCTTCATCCAAGGCTATTTAACGATGGACGTGCTCGCATCACTCGTATTCGGGATCGTTATTGTACAAGCACTTGCATCACGCGGGATTACACAAAAAGCACAGCAAATTAAAATTACCATTTTTGCTGGTATTGTTGCTGCATTAGGCTTAGCATTTGTTTATGTTTCACTCGGTTATTTGGGTGTAACAAGTGTTGATGCAATCGGCTTCCATGATGATGGTGGTGCGATTATTTCGTTAGCAGCTAATGCTCTTTATGGAAGTTTTGGTAACATTATTTTATCTGCTACAATTATTTTAGCTTGCTTAACCACATCGGTAGGTTTATTTTCAGCGAACGCAACATTTTTCCATAAAATTTTCCCGAAAGTTTCTTACAAAACTTACTTAGTCGTTTTCGCGTTATTTAGTTTTGCTGTATCCAATTTCGGATTATCTAATTTAATCAATATTTCGTTACCAGTTTTAGTAGCGATTTATCCGATTGCGATTGTATTAATGATTTTTGCAATGTTCGGTAACCTATTCAATCATGCACCGAGCGTTTATGGCGTCGCACTGATTTTCACGGGTGTTGTTGCTTTATATGATGGTATCAAACAAACAGGTGTAACGATTCCTGCCTATGAAAACTTCCTATCTATCTTCCCGTTTTACGAACAAGGGATTGCTTGGGTAGTTCCTGCATTAGTCGGCGGTGTGATTGGCTACATTATTCACATTGCAAAACGTAAATAGAAAGCTAACTTGAAAAGGGTGTTGAGTATAAATTACTCGGCGCCCTTTTTGTTAAAATGTTTGAATCGTGATTATTTGTGCAATGGTAGTAAAAGGCATATTATAATAGATAGGTTATCCATTAAAATGCTCATAGCAGGAAATTTTGAGGTGAGATTATGTTAAAAAGACAGCTTTCTGCACTATTATTTTTCATTTTACTTTTCACAATCCCTTTCACGACCTTGGCAAGCCCGTTAGAAGAAGCTAAACAAACGGTGAAGGATCTTTATGTCGGGGATATTCACGGCAATGTGGACAATGCTACTTCTATTGAAGCACTTGTAGATATGCTTGATCCCTATTCAGGCTATTTCACAGAAGATGAATTTGAAGAATACATTAATGCCGTTGATTTAACGTCTGTAGGAATTGGTATAGTCATCGAAAAAGTAAATACAGGCATTTTGATTACTCAATTAATTGACGGTGGTAGTGCTAAAAAAGCTGGGCTTATTGTCGGGGATATTATTACTGCGGTGGACGGTACTTCTACTGTTTCAATGACAATTGAGCAAGCAAGCGCTCTGATTAAAGGGAAAGAAAATACAAAAGTGGCGGTAACCATTTTGCGTGAAGACGGGACAATTTTGAAAAATACACTCGTTCGTAATGCCTTCTCGTTACCAAATGTTACGACAGAACTGCTTTATGGAAAGGTTGGCTATATTTCTTTAAGTTCTTTCTCAAACGATACGGCTTCCCTAATTTCAAAAGCGATTACGACATTAAAAAAACAAGGTGCGCAGTCGTTTATTTTAGATTTACAAAATAACGGTGGCGGTTATGTTACAGCAGCCGAGCAATTAATCGGGATGTTCCCAAACACGAAAGATGCTTATAAATTACAAGAATCTACAGGCATATCCAATGTACGCGCACTTCAGCAAGCAGTGAAATTCCCTGCGAATACGAAAGTGCTCATCAACCAGTTAAGTGCTAGTTCTTCTGAAATGACTGCTGCTGCATTGCTAGATCAAAAAGCAGCAACTTTATACGGTCAAAAAACATATGGTAAAGGCTCCATGCAAGCATTTTATGAGCTATCAGATGGCGGCATTTTAAAGCTAACAATTGGTCATTTCCTCGGTCCTGCTAATACGGTGATTAATAATGTAGGGATAAAGCCAAATATTGCAACAACAGGAAATCCATTATTCCAGGCACATTATGATGCAATGACTTCTAAGCTTTCCGGTTACAAAGAACAAACAGGCCTAAAAAATGTAACAGCGGGAAATCCTTTTACAGTAAATTTCACTAAGCCTGTCGCTAACAAAATTAACACTTCTTCAGTGGAATTAGTCGAGCTTGGTGGTCAAGTCGTCCAAGCAACCATCACAAAGCAGCGCAATCAATTACTTGTCACACCCGCTCAACCTTTAAAGGCAGGGAAAGATTATGCGCTAATTGTACATCCAAAAAACAAAAATAGTAATGGGCAAACATTACAACAAGGCATTTATTTACCAATTCAAGTCGCTAAATAAATAAAAAACTGCGCAACTTCCTTAGATGGAGGTTGCGCAGCTTTTTTATCGTACTAATTTGCGTGAATCTGAAAAATAAATATGAGAAATCTCTTCTGCAAGCTGTTGTGGATTGGATTTGTATGTCAGTAAATTTGTTCGTGTTAAGCGCTCTATCGAACCAACCAAACTCTCCGCTAATACATGCGAATCCACACGCTGCGTAACATCATAATCTTGGCACTCTGTCTCAATAACATTCACCAAGTTCATGACAAATCGATCCTTCAGCGCTAGGGATTGCTCTGTCTCATAGAAACCTATTTTCGTTAAATTTGGATTCTCAATGAAATACTCAAAAATTTGCTTTAAGTGCTCTTGAATCATTTGATTTACATCGTTATTTGTCATCATATGTACAGGATTGTTTGAAAAAATTTGGTTCAGACCATTTTGAAACTTTTCATTTAAATCATTGAATAATGATTCTTTACTTTGAAAGTACAAATAAAACGTCGGCTGTGTTAAATCGGCCGCCTTAACAATATCACTAATTTTCGTTTGATGATATCCATATGTTGAAAATAGTTCAACTGCCTTCTCCAACAATAATTGTTTGCTTCTTTCTCCATTTGAATTCACTTTGCGTCCTCTTGCCATACTTCTCCACCCTTATCTCTCTATATTTAGATGTTTAGTACTTTATAATTACCAAATATTTCACATTTATTATATATTAATTATCTTTCAAAATAAAGCTATCTATCATAAATATAACATTATCTTTTAAATTTAGTAGTTCATTTATAATATTTATAAGTATCATTATAAAATCCCATATATTTCTCCGCAGTTCAAATCGCCCACGCAAGAAAGATTGACTTAAGGATAAGGTTACATTTGTATGACATTCCTTTTAAGATTGCGGTTTCTTCTATTATTCAACTGAATTAATTGCTAAAATGTTAATAGATTGAAAGGAGTGTGAATTTGTGTTCAAAAAAATATTCGGACTTGCGATCGCAGCAACGCTTTTCTTGTCCATTTCTACACAATCGAAAACGTATGCAAATGATATACAAGGACATTTAATGGTCCATGAGCTTACATATTGGGCAAATTTAGACGTCATTCGCCCAGATGCAAAGGGGAATTACAATCCAAACCGCGCCGTAACTCGTGGGGAATTCGCTTCTTACATTACGCGTGCACTGAATTTACCAGTCTCTACTGTACATGTGTTTAAAGATTTAAAGCCTGGTGAGGATCGTACACTTGAAATTCAAGCGGCTGCTGGCTCAAATATTTTAAGCGGCTATCCTGATGGTACTTTCCGTCCAAATGAAAAGATTACCCGTCAGCATATGGCTGCACTTTTACAAAGAGCGTTAAATTACTCGAACGTCCCGCTATCTGGGGCACCGCTCACGTTTAAGGATAATAATAAAATTGATGAGCAATTCAAGTCAGCTGTAGCAACGAGTGTATACTACAATATTATTCGTGGCTCACAAACATCGAAGGGAATTATTTTCGATCCACAAGGGTCATCAACAATCGCTCATGCCTCTGCATTTTTATATCGTATGAACGCAACGATTGAGCAGTACGCTCCAGGAGCAGATGAAGATAACGAAGGAAATCAAGGTGAAACAGAAGTACCACCAACTGCACCACCGACAAATCCAAGCAGTTACTATATCGCAAAATTATCAAATGGAGAGATCACAAAAAATCCAACTGTTTACTTCAATTACGAACAAGCAGAATCGGCACTAAAAGGCGCTTCCGCACAACTGATTTTTAAAGGTGATAAAATCGTCCATATGCCAAGCGGAATTGCATCTGCGGCTGATACAGCTGCTAATACTGTAACGATTTATGCAGATAAAGAGTTTAAAACGCAGTTAACTTATGCAGTAGAAGGTTCAGAGCTAAAGTATTATAGCAACACTGAAGACTATGCCATCGTTCAACTTGCTGATACGAAAGGCTATGCAAAAATGAATGAGGTGACATTAACACCAACAAGCTTAATTAAAGGGAACAATGAATATTTTGTAGAGGGCGGTTTTTTAACGCATCGAACGTACAACCATGTAACACAAAAAAGTTATGGGGTTTATGTTGTTGGTGAGGCACCAGCCTTTATGAAACCTGGCACAAACTATTATAGCCAAGACGGGGTTAACTTTTATAGCGATGTGTTATTAACGAAAAAAGTCGGCACACATTATCCTTATTTCCAATTTACTTCTCTACGTCAGCATTCAAACTATACAGCTGAAGAGTTAGATACGATGATTATGACAATACTTGCAGAACGACAAGCAACTGGACAAGTGCGCTATGCGAATGCAACGACTGAATCTCGCTTAATTGGAATGGGCGCATTATTAAAACAAGTAGAAGCTTCTCATAATGTCAACGCGCTGTTCATTTTAGCGGCCTCAATGCATGAGGGCGATTACGGAATTAGCGTCAATTCGTTAGAGAAAAACAATATTTTCGGCATTAAAGTGTATGACTCAGATACGACATTAGGCACTGCTTACCCAAGCCGTGATGAAAGCGTCATGGCGTTTTTAAATCAATATGTTAATTTAAACTATGCACCACAATCAGGTAAGTTCGCGAAAGGCGTGGCTCCTGGTAACAAAACAGCCGGAATGAACGTCCACTATGCATCTGATCCATTCTGGGGTAGTAAAATTGCCGGACATATGTACCGCATGGACAATCGTTTCGGTCAAAAAGATTACAATCAAGTAAAACGTGCATTCGTTGCCAATAACGGGGATTTAGTCAATGCGCGTGCAGAAGCGTCTGCAACTTCTACTAAACTATTTACGTATCAGTCAAAAAATGTTGGGGAAACCGCTGTATTTGGCTATCCTGTTGCCATTGTAGAGGAAATGACAGGCGATGATGGCTACGTATGGTACAAGCTTTTATCTGACGAAGTTCCACCATCGCAATACGTTTGGGTTCGCTCAGATTTGGTGAAAGTAATTCCGAATAACTAACTTTTTAATGACTATGAAAAAGCACCTGAGCCGCGAATTGCGACTTAGGTGCTTTTATTCGGTTTGGCTTCTACTGGAGTCATTAGCGTCCAGAATTTTTGCGGTTATCCATCTATCTCGTAAATAACCTACAAGTTCCCAATTCCTACTAACTTATTGAACTCGGTTAATAAATGTTGCTAAATCATTTAGTTTTACGTGATCATTAATGCCGAATGTACCATCACCTTTACCTAATGTGATGCCGTTTGATGCTAAAATAGAAATATCATTTGAAGCATAGTGAGATTTCGAAACATCCGTAAATGTCACAAAGTCACCCTTTTGCTCTAAGTTAAACGCAGCAACTAACACTTTCGCTAATTGCGCACGTGTAAACGGTGAAGCTGGATTGAATTTCCCGCTTTCATCACCTGTAAATACACCTATTTTATGTAATGCCGTTACTGCACCCGCATATTTTGAAGTTGATTTAACATCTGCAAATGGTGTGTTTTTATCCGATGTATCTAGCCCTAACGCTTCTACTAGCTGGATTGCAACTTCACCGCGAGATGCATAAACTGAAAAATCAATCGTTGCATCTTTTACTTCTCCTGTTGATGCGACTACTTTACTAGCGTCAAAACTAGCAACACGTTTTGCACCGATATAGCGCTTTGCCCAATAAGATGAATTAAATTTTGCAACCGTTACACCTGTGCTTGTCCCTGCATGAATGAATTCGTTATTACCTAAATAAATTCCTACATGTGAAACACCACCAGTTGTATTAAAGAACACTAAGTCCCCCGATTTTAAATTAGCTTTTGAAACGGCTGTTCCTTGTTTATACTGCTCAGCAGCTGTACGGTCTAAGTTATGGCCTAGTTTGTTAAAAACGATACTCGTATACCCTGAACAGTCTAGCCCTTTAGCTGTAGTTCCCCCGTATACGTATGGTACCCCAATATATTGATGTGCTACTTTTGATAATTCTGAAGTTGATGCTGCTTGAGCTGTATTTGTATCCGTCCCTGCAAAAATCATAAATGCTGCAAAGATCGGTAATAAAATTCTTTTTTTCACGATTCAATGAAACTCCCTTCGAAGATCCGGCTTTAAATTATTTCGGCTGAAACAATTTAACCTACAAATAGAGTATCATATATTTTCGTGCTATAATTTTTCACTTATGTAACAGTTCATCAAAAGTTACACCTAAAACAAAAGTTAGCTATTTAACTCGATAAAGAGATTATAAACAACATTAAATACAAAATATCAACCACTCAATTCCTTGGCGTAATATTGTTGTAACACAAAATGCATATTTAACCATTTTTATCGGATAATAAGTATTAAATTGGATAATAGATTTATTATCTAGGAGCATTTAACGCATTAGAAAACGCCGCCTCCTAGTGGAAGCGGCGTACCAAAATTATTATAACCCTAATTCAAATACATAATTTTGCAATAAATTATAATTGGCAATGAGCATTTTTTGCTCTTCTGCTAGCTTTTCATATGCTTTCAATGCCGATATTGTTTTGGATTCGAACGTGCGCAAACTTGGATCGATGTCCTCAATCTGCTTCATTACGGATTTGGCTACTTTAATATCTTGTTCAGCTTGCTTTAAAATATCATAGTTTTGGACTTGGCGCTTTGAATCAGATGGTAGTTCCTTGTACGCTGCCGCTGCCTTTTCTACATCCTCAACATAGGAGCTTGAGTTTCTTGATAAAGAGGCAATAATAGTGATTACTTTTTGAATTTCAGTCACGTCTAATTGCGATTCTTGTAATTTATAAAAGTTTGTCACTTTTAACTTTTCATCATTTGATAGACGGTCATATGCTAATTTCGCGGCTTCCAAGTTACCCAGGTAATATTTGTCACTTGGCTTTAACTTGTCAATTAACTCATACACATAAATAACATTCGATAAGTTCGAATATTTATCGATATTTGTTACGTACCTTTGTTGCTTCGAATCTAGCTTTTTCATTGCTGAATTCACTTTATCAAATTGGCGACTTAAATCGTTACGTGAATTACTTAAGCCTTCAATTGCATCAATCGCGACTTCTACTGGCTTAATATATTTTTCTTGTGCTTTTAACTCATCGATTAATGTTACTGCTTTTTTATTCGTAGAACTTAATGCTTTATATGCTTGGCTCGCTTCTTTTACCTTTGTAATAAATTCGTTCGGTGAAACTGAATTTAAAGCGCGAATTAATGCATCAACCGTTGCTCCCCCTGTTACATTCAGTTCATGGTCAGTTAATACGGATATATTCGAAATTTTTGCTTGCTGGTCAGCTGGCAATGCATTGTACAACGCTCGAGCCGCTTGCGTATCTGCTACAAACGTTTTACTCGACGTTTTAATGTTATTAATTGCATTCATTACATTGTATATAACTTTTAGTTCGCCCGTTAATTTTGCACTGTTTAGTAATAAACCGCGCTCTGCTTGCGTCAGCTTTTCATAAGCCTTTTCCGCACTCTTATATTTTGAAATAAAGGTACGTGCATTTGAAGGATCCAGCAATAAAATGCTCGCATCTAATGTTAAAACAGGCTTTAATGAACGTTCACGAGTCGTTAAATCTTTGTAGTTCGTTACAAGTTTTTGCTGTGACTTATCAAGTGCATTATACGCATTGCGCGCCGCTGTCAACTTCACGATATAGTCTTCCGCTGTTGGAATCGCTTCTTGAATTAATGCTACGACTTGTTCTGCACTTGTCATATTGTCTTCTGCAATCGTTAATTTTGAATAATTATGAACTAATGCTTGTTCATCTGGTGTAAGGGCATCGTATTCTGCACGAATTGCCGCTGTTTCCGCATAATACGTTTTACCACCCACTTTTAACTTATCAATACGATCAATTAAGCTCGCGATTTTTAGAACAGGCTGTAATTTTGAAGCATGATTATACACATTATCCTTTTGCTTCTGTGTCAGCTTTTGGTAAGCCTTTTCAGCAGCAATAACTTTTTTAGTATATGTTTTATCTATATTGGCTGGTAACTTCTCAATTAATGTAAACACTTTTAATGATGCTTTATAGTCCTTTTCGAAAGCCTTTAATAATGCTGCATTCGTTACACTGCGTTTCGCTGTTGAATCCATCGCCTTATATTCTGCTGTTAGTTTAGCCAACTCATCCATGAAAGCCTGTCCTGTTTGTGAGCTAAGTGCGTTAATTCTTTCTACCATCGTATGCGCAGAAGCGAGAATTTTTTGGAAGTTCTCCAATTTTGGACCGTATTCTTTTAGTAAACGTTCTTTTGCATTCGTTGGTACATCTACAGGAGACACGCCTGCTGTTAATGTTTTAAACTTTTGATCAGCAGTTGATACCTTGTCGCGGAAATCCTTTGCCGATGAACTGATGGCATCAATGTCTAGCATTAACTGAGCAACCTGAAGACTCTCTTGTAAAACAGGATAATTATTTACTGTTAGCTTAAGGTTTGCTGATAATTTCTCGTATGCTACATTAGCTGCTATTACCTTTTTAGCAAAATCCTTCGCGCCAAAATCAAGGTTTCCAATTAAAGTCACTACAGTTAATGCGGATTTATATTGACTCTCTAATGTAGTTATATGTGCACTATATTTCACTAATTTTTTCCCATTTGATGAAAGTGCGTTAAAATCTTTTCTGACTTCTGCTAACACTACCAGATCAACTGCGACTTGCATTGCTATAATTCGCTTGTCAATTGATATGGCCATATCTTTTTCACTGACTAAATCTTTAAGTTTTGCGTCCAATATTTTTTTCATGTTTTCTAAACCAATATCACTTGAACTCTTCCATGTAGCAAGGTTCGTGTTTGCAGTTTCTAAATCTTTTACATACGTTGCATTCGAGGTATTCAAAGCCATTATTGCTGCAGCGATTTCCATGTATGGTTTGAGCTCATCTAAACGAGCAATATTTGTAACTAACGGCTGATCAGTTGGAGACAAATCATCATAGCCTTTAACCGCTTTTTTTGTACTTGCAATAAAGTTCGGAATATCTTTTTCTGTAAATGTAACTGTTGAAATATCATTAATTTGCTTCATGACAGCCGCTGCAGAAATATTGGATTTTTCCCATGCAGCGAGTTTCTCTACATACTCTTTAAGTACATATTTTGGACCATTCACCGACAATGCGGTATAGTCATTGCGCGCTTCTGCTACAACTGTATTTGCATTGGTGCTATCGATGGCTTTAATTTTCTCCTCGACTAATTTCGCCTTGAGGATGCCATCTTCCATTTCTTTTAGCTTTTCCAAATAAGTTACTAAATCCTTCGTTTCCGAATCCACTAGATTACCGTACGCAGTTCGTGCATCAGATACTTTATCACGAAACTCTGCTGAATTTGCTGTCATTTTAGCTAAACTTTCAATCTTATTTATCACTTCCAATGCAGCTTCATTACCCGTTACTGCCTCATAATTCTCCACCAAAGATTTTTGGGAATCATCGAAGGCATGTGCAACTGCTCCTGGTACTAATAACATCCCTGTTAAAACACCGATTTGTACATTCTTTTTCATCGTGTCATTCCTCTCTACTTATGTATCCGAACATTTTTCTTAATTTTATCGAATGTCACGAATTTAATTTTGCGACTACACAAAGCTGAATCCGAACGTAATTATACCTAAGCACAATTAACCTACTATCTCTTACTACTAATATCGGCCTAGAGCACTATTATTCAAGTAAATTTATCATTAAGTAAGTCGCAATAAGGTGTATTAAGATACGTTTTTCTGTAAAATTTCAAAAAGTCACCTTACAATATCTACAAAAAAAGTCACCCTCTCAAAATAAAATGAATAGGCGACTTTTAAAGTTAATTTCTTCCGTAATACTCTACAATCCCATTATAAATAGATTGCGCATAGGCTTCTATATGCTCATCACTTAGTAGTTTTGCACGATCTTCTGCATTACTTACAAATCCAAGCTCCACAAGAACTGCTGGAATTTTTAAATTCTTAATGACAACAAAATCTGCACGCTTTACACCACGATTAGACATACCAACATTTTTAACGATTTCGTTATTAATATTCGTTGCTAACACGAGATCCTCTTTTTCGTTTTCATTTGATGTAACGCTATAATACGTTTCCGTCCCTTTTGCAGAAGTATTCGTTGCCGAATTGGCATGGATACTTACAAACATTTCACCATATTTATCCGTTGCAAATTTATGGCGATCATCAAGTGACGGATATGTATCCCCTTGACGCGTCATCAACACAGACGCACCATCTGCTTCTAATTTTTGTTTCACTAATTGACTGACTTTAAATACGATCGTTTTTTCAACTGCCTGACCACCTATTGTTCCAGGGTCTTTTCCGCCATGACCTGGATCGATAATAATAACGCGATCTTTTACTGGGTTTTCCGTCGTATTTTTTAAACGGATAAATCGTTTATCCACATAACCTACCGTACCTTGATAATCAATTTCTACCCAATGACCTGCAAATGATAATACATTAACGCTCGTACCTCGATCAATTTTTCCGAGTGAAGTAGCGCTTGCTGAATCACTTTCTCGGATATTTAAACCATTTACCGTTGCAATGGCAATTGTCTCCGTTTGCGTTGTCGGAATTTCACTTGGTTGTTCTGTTGGTTGTTCCGGTGTTACATCAGTCGGTTCATCCGGTATTTCTTCCACGGGCTTTTCCGGTTTTATTTCAGTTGGCTTTTCTGGCTTAATTTCAACTGGTGTTTCTGGTGTTTCTTCAACAAGTTCTTGCTCTGTTTTTGTAAATTCTTTCGCTACAAATGCGTATTGACCGTTGTAAGCAATTTTTAACCAGTATCCTTGCTCTTCAAATACAGAAAGTTCCTTACCTGTATTTACCTTGCCTAAAATATTCGTTGCATTGGCAGTTGAAGCACTTGAACGGACATTTAAATTATCCACCGATACGAATACTTTGCCGATCGCATCCGATTCATTCGGAACGCGGACTCCTTGAACAGGAAGGTCGAGACGATACTTATCCGATGACGCACGTGCAACAAATGACGAAAACTGCGCGCGTGTCACAGGATCCTTCGCACTATACTTCGTTGCATTGGCTGTCCCGTTCGTTATTCCATTATAGTAAATCGCTGCAATATATTTATAGTAAGGGTCATTTGCTGCGACATCATTAAACGGTAACGTTAATTTTTCGGTTTGCTCGATATTTAATTTGAATGCCATCGCTAATACTTTACTCATTTCATTACGAGTAAGTGGCGTTTTCGGTTCGAATTTCCCAGGCGAGTATTCGCTAAAATAGCCTAGCTGAACTGCACGCTCCACATACCCTGACAATGCAGCACTTTTCTTTAAATCGATATCCGAAAATGTTGATTTTTTTACGACTAATGGCTTTTCACCAGTCGCTACAACGACCATCTTAGCAGCCTGTCCACGCGTTACTGAATCAGATGGCTTGAATACTCGTTTACCATTTTCGATCGAACCTTCTAAAACGCCTAATTCGATTAAGTAGTGAATTTCACCATAGGCCGGATGCGATGAAGAAAGATCCGTGAAAGTAATGGATGCTTGTGCATTTTGAACATTAAACAATGAAAATACGAGAAGTACTAATAGAAAGCTAATTTTTTTAATCGACACGCATTTAACCTCCCTGAGCAAATTATTACTTTATATTTTATCAAATAATTCCAATATTTACACTAGATTTGGATAGATTCACCTTATTTATCCGATAAAATACCCTATTTTTTCGCAAATAAGTTGACGATATACAAGTTGCCATCATTCGCTCGCTTTACACCGATACCAGTTGTCGTATAGTGCGCATTTAATAAATTTTCACGATGGGTTGGTGATGCAAGCCAAGCATCGACCGTTTGCTTAGGTGTTTTATAGTTTCGTGCTAAATTTTCACCAAAGCTTACATATTCATAATCAAAAAGAGTCGCCATATCCCAAGGGTCCCCGTAAAAAGGCGATGTGTGGTCAAAATAACCACGCTTTATCATGTCTTGCGCTTTAATAATGGCGAGCTGACTTAATGCTGGATCTTGCGCAAGTGCATTTAATCCTTTGCTTACTCGAATTTCATTTATTAGTGCCACCACTTGATTTGACCAACTTTTATGGGCAGTCGTTGTCGAAATATAATCCTTCGCCAAATAGTCGTACACAAGGTTGTAATTACTCAATTGTTTTGTAAAATGAATGCCACGCACCGTTAACGAAGCAAGTTGTGCACGTGTCACATTTGAACGAGGGCTAAATTCCTTCTTTGTAATCCCCTTAATAATCTCGGTATCTGCAAGCGACTCTACATAATCTTTCGCCCAATGATTTTTCGGCATATCTATAAAAGAAGCTTTATTTTTCTGATCGATTTCGATTTGAAAGGCGAGAGTAAGAATTTTAGCAATTTGATCTCGTTGCACAGGCTCCTCTGGTTTGATTTTATTATCGTTTTGGATAACACCTAGTTCCGCCATCTTCTGAATTTCTTTGTAAAACGGATGCGTAGGCGAGAAATCTGTCGCCTTTAATTGAAAGTCCGATTCCAATGAAACCCCTGTCGCGCGGGCAATAACTGCAATCGCCTCTGCACGAGTAACTATCTCATTTGGTTTGATATGTCCATTAGTTGGCGCGTCTAACACACCTATTTCAATTAACTGCACTAAATCTTTTGCAGCCCAATGTGACTTACTTAAATCTTGATAATCATGCGTTGCTGAAACTGTTGGACTTTCGGCATTGACTGGCTCAATCGAAGCAGATTGCCCAAGCATTGCTGTTAAAAGACTAAAAATCGCTATTTTTTTTATCATCATAACCCACCTATTTATGAATAATAACTTCATATTAATGAATTTTACCGTTAAAACTATAACTTAACTCTTAATTACGAGATCCTATGAGAATTTTACTATAGGTACAGAGCGAATTGCGAGTGAATTTTGACACGGTTTCTGTCATTATACAGCAGCGGAATGGTTGTTAATATTATGATTGGCTAGTTAGCGCGGAAGTTTGGCTACTTATCGATAAAATTTGGCTAGTTTCCCCTCAAATTTGGCTAATAAACCTAGCTCCTCTTCCTCTCAAAAAAAACGTACCATTTCGATTTTTAATCAAAATAGTACGCTTTTCATGTAACGCTTTATTTATCTAATACTTTCGATAAAAATGTTGCAAATTCTGCACGAGAAATTTGTTTATCTGGACGGAAAGTATTGTCAGGATAGCCGCCCGTTAATTGATTGCTATAAACGGTTTGAATCGCTTCATATGCCCAATGTGAATTTTTCACATCTTTAAATGGTAATTGCGTTGTCCCTGTTAAATTATACGCACGTTTTAAAATCGTCGCCATTTCCGCGCGTGTTAACTTATCATCTGGACTGAACTTACTTGCTTCGCGCCCTGTAATAATCCCTTTTTCAGACACAGCCGCAATCGCATCATAAGCAAAGTGATTGCTCTTCACGTCTGTAAAGCTTGGGTTTGCCGTTTTAGAAATACCTAATGCACGCGCAATAATTGTCGCTGCCTCTGCACGTGTAATCGTACTGTCTGGCTTAAATGTACCGTTTGGATATCCTTTAACTAATTCTTTCGTGTTCAGAAGTTCAATCGTCGAACTTGCCCAATGCGTAGCTTTCACATCTGTATACATTAACTCTTTATATTTATCATTATAAACCGCTTGTAATTTATCAAAGTACACGACACCACGATTATGATTTGATGCATTCGGTTCCGTTACATAAATGCGGTCAAATTGAATTGGGAATGAAAGGTCTTGTGGAATTGCCGCTGTCACATACTTCCAACCTGTCCAATTAAAGCCGCCCTGCTCTGTAAAGTCCACTGTATGCTTTGTTCCCTGACTATCAATCACGTTCGCGCGTAACCAATGATTGCTCGCATCGCCGTAAACCCATACACCTAATCGCTTCGGTGCACCGGCAATGGCGATTGGTTTATTCGCCGCTGCGTAAACTGCTTTTGTACCTGTATCAGCTGTTGTAAAGTCATACGTTAATTTTAATGAAGATGAACCTTCACGAAATGGCTCCGCTTTCGAAGCATTACCGATTGTTGCCTTCGCTTTTGCCGCGCTCGCAGTCCATGCCGCTGCATTATCAAATGAATCGAGTAAATCAACTGATTCTGGCGCTTTTGTCACCTGCACAGCTACTTCAGAACGTACTCCCTCATAAACTCCTACAATTTTACCAGTACCCACTTTTGTTGCTTTAAATGTATTGCCTTCAATTTGGCCAATACCCCCTTCAACCGTCCATTTCACTTTTTCAGATTGAATGGCAACAGGGTTTAAAAATTCATCATAGCCTGATGTAACGGTTAAATTCGTCGTTGTTTCAATCGCCATTTGTTTGGCAACACCACCAATTGTGATCGCTTTTAACTTGCCTGGAGGTGCCGAGTTAATAACTTGTAACGTTGCAGAAACCCTTCTCTCACTACCACCTGATGGACGATTCACAAGTGACGGTGCTTCCTGTCCTGGATTTCTTACAACCATTGTCGTCGAGCCACCACCGTCTAAATTAATCGCCGAGTGTGCGCCCTTTGAAATTAAATACGATGCTAAATCCGGTAAATTCGTTCCATTACTATGACCTTCTTGACGGCCATCCACCGTAACTAAAAACACCTTTTTACCCGTCGCATCAATCGCTACTGCTGTACGATCGCTTCTTGTTTTCGAAAAACCTTCTGATTGTGGCATCGAAATATTCACTTTGCCATCTTTCACAAGTAATGGACCTGCTGCCAAAATAAATTTCGCATTCATCCATTTTTCATCAATTCCTAAATCCACTTGAATCGGTGCCCCTACTTCAAGGTTTTCAAACTGACTTGCTAGCTCTTTATTTTGAATCGAAATAACAAAGCCATCTGCTGGAACTGCCGAATTACCTGTTTGTCCATATGGCGTAACGCTTTCTACTGTCCCTGTAATGACATCGCCAAAACTTAATGTTTCTGTATTTTTCGATGCACCCGTTACAACAATTTCAAGACCCCAGTTATTCGTGTTCGTTGATGCTTCACTCGCCGTATATAAAACGGTTGCATTCGGAGTTCTTTCATAGTTAATACGATCAATTGTATGTTTCCCACCATTTACTGTGAATGAAACATCTGTCTTATAGTAATCTGCAATCGCTTTACCAGATTGCGAAACGCCAAAAGCTACTGGCTGTTGCGTCGGACTATTCGCTGTTTCACCCAAAATCCCATAATTCACGATGACATTATTATTCACTAATAAATTTAGTGGCGTACCATTTCCCGCAAAATAGGCAGCATTTGTCGCACCTACCACTCGGTGTCCTTCGTAATTATTCGCTTTCGCTATGTTTGTCGTCGTTTTTAATGAATTCATCGGGTCCGGTAAACCGATTTCCAATGATGTGTAGCTATTCGCTAAATCAATATGTAAGTAATTTACTACTTCTTTTAAATCCTTAGATTGATATCTTTCTTGGAAATATGTCACGCCCGGTGAAATCACTTTTTGTTGTGTATCTACTTTCGTATCAAATGCCGCTGATACGTTTGCTGTATGTATGGAAACTTGTAAAAATAACAAGGCCATTCCCATGTATAATATTCTCTTAAACAATTTATTTTCTCCCCTATTTCTATAGATTTCCCTTCAACGAATATATCATAATTCTAGGCGGAAAAGGTTGATTTATTGAAATTGAAATATAAGTCATTCAAATTTAATAACTTTGGTTGGAGAGCATTAAATCACGAAAAAAACATGCAATTTCGACTAAATGCCAAAATCACATGTTTTCTTCACTCAACTTATTCTTATCGTGTTTCCACATATACCGCTACTGGAAGGTTACTGCCGCCAGCATGGATGATTTCTAACTCAATCTTGTCAGATTTTTTTGAAGTTCGTAATACCGGAAGTTGAACAAATTCCTCACCCGGCTTAAGTGTTGGGATTAAGTATGTTTTTCCATTCATTTTAACCGCACCACTGTAAACACCACCACGACCGGCGATTTTTACTAATACATACTTCAGTTTACCAGATGGATTTACAACTGGAATATCTACCTTGTACGTCATACCAAAATGACCTGGATTCCCCACTGTACCATCCATCTTATCCAATGAATTTTCAGCAGTTAATAAATGGTCTGTTTTACCATTTGAAATATTATAACCTACTTGCTCTGTATCCACTGTATATTCCGGTAATGTTACCTTTAACGATGAACTTGGCCATACGCCACGTGGATGTGCCGCATACTGATTAATCGGTACAACTGGTGAATGGATCGATGCTAAGTCTGGATTTTCTTCTAAGCTAATTACTGTACGTACAGTATAGCTACCTGCCCCGCCACTCACTTTTCGTACATCAAAATCATGTGTAAAACCAAGTAAATAACTTATACCAAGTTCATATGAATCAATTACTTTTGTCTCGCCTGGTGCAAGTGTAAATTTCTTTTCTCTCGCATCGGCTAAAGTGTTTGTTAATACGGCATCCGATAACGGTAATCCCACATCAAATGTGCTCCAACTGTTACTCGTAACTTGCGACATCCCTTTTGAATTCGTTATTTCTAGACTCGTATTATCTGATGTATTTTGAATCGTAATGGCAATCGTAGCTCTTTCTCCAAGCTTGTTAATATGCCATCCGTAAACACGGTGTAACTTACTATCTATTAACCCTTGTACTTTATATTCCGATAATGTTTCATTCGCTCTCGAAATACGGTCTGGCGTTAATTCCTCAGGGTTATCACTCACAAGTAATTCGCGATTCCCATCCAATGAAACGTTTTCTACTAATTGTGGAACCTTTAAAAAACCATATGATTTTTCTAAAAAGTCACTCGTCAACATGTAATCATACATTGAAATATACATAGTATTTGACTCGGCTACATAACGGAGCGAGCCACCATTTTTAAATGAATCGATAATAAATTTCACTGGCACATACATTTTCTCACCTTGCATGAATGGCTTTTCAGCACCTGTATACAAGTCATCGTTTATGAAAATATTACTGCTTCCATCTATAAAACTAAAATGCAGACCTGAAATCGTTAATTCTAAACGATCTTTTGCTGTCCACTCTTCATAACTATTTTGAAGATGATCAACAAAATAAGTTGATGGGATATACATACGGCCGCCCTTATTAACAATCGGGTCGTCCATCATAATCTTTTTATTATTCATATATAATATATATTGAATTTGTGGAATTTCCGGAACTTCTGGAGTTTGGTTTTCCTCCCCATCTCCCGTGTCGTTTAATATTACTTCAACAACTTGTTTCTCCTCATCCCAATAAACACTACCATCTGAATTTTCACTTACAAAACGCATCGGAATATACGTGCGGTCTTTATAGACAATCGGCGCAACAGAAACTTGCACTTTATTGCCATTTACTACTGCCGTTTTTGAATTGATCGTTAAATCAACCGTTTGATTATTACGAATACTACTCGCCATTTTCTTTTCTTGGTTCCAATAAACTGTGGCACCAATCGCTTCATAAAAATCTCTCATCGGTAAAAGTAGATGCCCTGAATCATTCAAGATTGGATCCTTAAAAAGAATCTCTTCTCCATTTATAATGATTGTTACATTATTTTTCTCGATTAAATTCTTTTTAACAGTTGTTTTCTTAACGCTAGTTTCTTCAATATTTGCTTTCTCAACAACGTTTTCTTCAACGATTGTTTCAATGCTGTTCTCTTCAACATTTATTGTTTCAATATTGCTTTCTTCAACGATTGTATCTGCGTAACTTAGTTCTGTATTTGTAACATTAAACGTCACAAAGGCTAAAAAAAGTACTGTAAACCATTTTTTCATTGTTCCGTTGCTCCTCACTCGATTTAAAATTCTTTCCCATCATACCATAGCCAATTCAAGAGATGAAATGAATCTGCGCATTTTTGGATTATTTTGGATTAACGAAAAGAATTAACTTTTTATTTGACTATTAACGTAACCGCAATATCGCGACCAGGTGTTGTTACATACTTGCCATTTGCATATAAACCGCTTGATGCACCACCATCAAAATTCATGGCATCAACCGCACCTAATTGTTTCATAATAGAAGCGAGCTGTTGAATTGTTGCACCTGGTGTCGTCACAAATAGTATTTGTAGGTCTTTTGAAATGCCAATGGCACTTCTCGCACCTGGTGAACTTAAAACTTTAGGACTTTTAAATCCTTCTGCTTCCGGATTTAACGTCACAACACCATTCGTTAATAGACGCGGACCGATTTGCAGAGCTTCTTGAATATTACCTTGCTGGAATAATTCCATAAACTGCGCTCCCGGTAAAATGCCTACATCTCCGTCCTTCGTATAATAAAAAACAGAAAACTTAGGATCGAATGGTTTTACGCGCTCACCGTTCATCACAAGTCCGTTATACACTGTGCGGTAACTATTGTTTGTATACGCATCAAAATAATTTCCATTCATAGCGACTACTGCTTGATTTGCTTTGGCAATCGATGTTAACTTATCGACTGAACCTAACTTATTATTTGCTAGTTCCACATGAAGTGATGTATTAGGTGCTAATAAATTGACGGAAACGACATTAACCGAAAGATTTTTCCCGCCAGCGTTGATGCTCTTTTTCTTAACAGACACTTTTGGTTTATTAACAACCGCTTCTTTGTAAGCCGAAATTTTATATGTATTTTCTCCCACTTGATAGGACACTTGTCGATTCACTTGATTCCATGTCATTGGAACATCAAATAAAAACGCCACTTCTCTTACAGGTACATACACGGCATTGTGAACCATTTTTGGCTGTGTATCCATTTGCTTTAACACAATACCATTTTTCTTAATTACTTTACTGCCCATTGTCAAAGTGTAGACTTCATCAATTGTTACAACCTTTTTCTCATTATCCCACTTTACCGGTACAGAAAACGTTTCAGCAACCATGCGTAACGGTACAAGCGTACGATTTGTCCCATCTTCAATTACGCCATACGAACTTGCTTTGGCTTCATACCCCGCTGCACCTAAACTAACTAGTACAGCTAGAAATGCAACGACCATCTTTTTCAACATAATTTATTCTCTCCTTATCTATTGAATCCTTTCATTATAATGCATATTACTAGGATCAACACATAAAATTTGGAAAGTTTACCTCATAAAAAATGGGACTCCTAATCTATAAAAAAGGTTCCGCTTCGGATTTCTCCTAGACGGAACCTTTATTAATTCAATAAGTTAATAATCTAAACGAAATTATTTAACGTCGATTGAAGTGAAGTTTAATTCGTTTGAGTTAACATCTTTAATGTTAATTGTTGAAGCTGGTTTGATTGTGATACCTGCAGTTAAATCTGCTCCAGAAATTGTACCACCAGAAATAGTTAATACAAGTGTAGTTTGTGCTGTTGCTACTGCAGCAGAAACTTTTAGATTTGATTCTTTACCACCAATAAATAGTACGAAATCTTTCTCTTCTCCAGCATCTACATTTGTAACTTTTTCAGAGAATGTTAAGTTGATTTTATCATTTCCGTCTAATTCAGCTTTTGCAACTGTTGGACGTACATTTTCATTTAAGTTAACTGTAGTAATGAATTTATCCATTGTTACTGAAGAACCTAATGCTTTTACATTTTGTACAGTAATGTTACGTGCACCATCAAATGTTAATGAATCTTGTTTAAATTTCAATGTTACTGTTTGTTTACCATTAACTACTGCTGCTAAAGTAGCTGATTGTACTTCTGAGCCGTCAACGATATAGTTTGCAATGTTTGTTGCTGATTCGCCGTCTACTTCACCAGTGAACGTTACAGTTACTGTATCATTTGTTGTTTTAGTAGTTGTTGCAACAACAGAAGGAGCACCTAATTTTGTTACGTTTGAAGCAAGATCTTTACCACGAGTAAATGTTGCTGAGGTTTTAGCAACTTTAATATCTGATAATAAGCTTGTTACTGTATTAGATTCGATATCCAATGTGTATACAGAACCTTCTTCAGTTGCGAAGTCTTTAAGAGCAGCGCGTACTACTTTTTTGTTTGATTTAGTCGCATATTTAACTGCTACATTGTTCTTAGTTACTGAAGTTGAAATAAAGTTTTTATGAGATGTTCCAGTTACATTTACTGTTCCTTCAGTCACTTCTTTATCGAAAGTTAACTCAAGGTATTCAACACCATCAACTGTTACTTTTTCTACAGAAGTTGCTTTTGGCGCTGTAATATCTTCGTTAAATGTAACATTTTTCGTTACATTTTCACCTTCTTGACCAGATAAATCAAAAATGTTGCTTACTACTACTTTTTGAATGCCTTTTAATGCAGTTGTAGTTGTCACTTTATACTCATTTTCTGCAATTTCTTCAATAGAAGTTGCTGCGATAACAGTAGTTCCTACAGTTACTTTTGGCTGAGCTCCTAAATCTTTTGAGAATTTAATAGTGAATGTTTTAGCACCAGTTTGTGTAATTTCAGAAACAGTTGGTAAAATACCATCAAGTGGTAATTTAGTAATTGTTACAGTAGATGGGTTTGGTGATAACAGGTTACCCGCTTTGTCTTTTAAACCGTTAAATGTAGCTGTAATTGGTGTGTTTACTTTGATACCAGCTGCTGCTAAGTCAACGATAACATAAGTAGCACCTTCAGCAATATTAACTGTATCACCTGTAGTTAAATTTGTACCATCAGCGTATTTTAATTTTGCTGTATGTGCTTTAACTGGCTCAGAGAATTTAACTTTTACTTTGTTCGTAGCAATTTGTTCAGTACCAACAATTGTTGGAGCCGTTGTATCTGCTTCGATTGTAACCATTTGTTTGTGCTCTTTAAGCTTTTTACCGTCAGTTGATTTTAAACCTTTAACAGTGAAGTCATAACGTTTTTCTAATTCATGTTGAGTTGTAAGAACTAATGTTTTACCATCTTCACTTAATTCACCAGTGAAAGTACCTGGAGCTTTATCGTCTAAAGATTTAATTGAAACTGTATCATGAGTTGTTGCTAATGCACCTTTAATACCGTTTGCAAATAATGTTTCTTTATTTACAGCTTTAGAGAATTTAATTGCTACTTGAGTTGCGCTAGTTGCAGCAATTGATTCAACTGTTAATTCTTTCGCAGCTTCTTCAACTTTAGCGATTTTTGCTTCTGTTGCTACTACTAATTCTGTTGCAGCGTTAATTGTCGCTTGTGCTTTTGCAGCTTCATCAGCTGTAATTGCTTTTGCTTTTGCTTCTCCAGCTTTTACAGCAGCATCTAATGCAGCTTGTGCTTTCGTAATTGCTGTTTTTGCAGTTGCTACAGCCGCTTTTGTTTCAGCGATTGTTTCGATTTTAACTTCAACTTCTAGAGCTTTAGTTGCTTTTGCTAAGTCAGTTAATGCGTTTGCTAATTCAGCAGCATAATCAACTTCTTCAGCAACGTCAATTGCACGTTTGAACATAACAGCAAACTCTTGACGAGTGATTGAATCATTAGCCGCTAATTTACCGTCTTTACC
The DNA here is from genome assembly GCF_050272495.1 of Solibacillus cecembensis. NCBI lineage: Bacteria > Bacillati > Bacillota > Bacilli > Caryophanales > Caryophanaceae > Solibacillus > Solibacillus cecembensis. The sequence continues at coordinate 24,822 of NZ_JBNNMF010000002.1, forward strand.
GTTAATTACGCCGTTTGCTACTGCTGTTGATAAGTACTCTTCAGACCATTTACCTGCTACAGTTTTAGCATCTTTGAATGTAGATAAATCTGCTTCACCTGTTAAACCATAAGCTTCTACGATCATTTTTGCAGCTTCTGCACGAGTTAAGTTTGCTTTAGGAGCAAATAAACCAGCACCAATACCATTTACAATACCTGCATTTGATACTGCAACGATCGGGCCATAGTACCAATCTTTTGCAAATACGTCTTTGAAATCTTCAGTACCTTCTTCAGATAATTCTAAAGCAGCTGTGAACATTTTCGCAGCTTCTCCACGAGTGATGTTACCACGTGGGTTGAATGAACCATCTGGGTTACCACCGATTACTTCTTTTTCTGATAAGAAGTCTACTGCTTCTGTAGCCCAAGGTGCGATTTTATCAGCATCTGTGTAGTTAGCAGCTGATGCTACTGGTACGATTGCTGATGCTACTAATGCTGCTGTAGCAGTTGTTGCGAAAAATTTACGACTTTTGTTAATTTTTGACATGGGAAAATTTCCTCCTAATATGCTTCTTTATACGAATCACCTAAAATAGCGATTACACATAGTTTTATAGTTGAGCCATTACCTTATCGTTCTTCTTATGTATTTAAGAGAATATGACGGGTTAATGATTGCTCTGAAATTACTTATCTATTAAAAGATATTGATAATGCAATTCCAATTGATTATAGCATAGACTACATTACGTTTTTGTTAAAAAAATATTACAACGAATCCAATATTATGATATTTACGAGATATTTAATATAATTAGTGGAAGTGTTGGATTTTTTCTATTACATATACCATTATTTTTATATAGCCTAAATTACTATTGGCTTTTTTTGGGGAGCTGATAGTTCGAGTTTTGGAGTTTATTAGCTAATTTAATCCACCTACATTTTGATTAGCACCCATTCAATCCCAACTAAAAAAATCCCCACACATCTTCCTATGGTAGAAAGACGAGTGGGGGGTTCCCTTTTATTCAATTCACATATATCCGCGTACAAAAACAAATAAATCTCACCAATCAATTTTCACGTTTTTTACGATAAATATAGAAACCCGCCGAAGCAGCACCAATAAGCAAAACCAATCCAGCTGCTAATAATCCCCCTAAAATAGATGACCCTTGTGACTCGGCTGGTTCTCGCTTCATATCACTCTCTTTTTCAGTCACATTTTCTACAACAGGTGACTCTTGTTCCCCTGTTGCTACTTGCTGCTCAGCTACAAACTTTTGGACTATATCCAATGAATTTTCATACGTTTCATACTGATCCACATTCAAACCATCAATATACTCTACCGTATCGATATAAATCCATTTCACACCTGATTTAAATGGTAGGCGCTTCAAAAGGACATACCCTTCTTTTAACTTCTCCCCTGCAATTAGCATTTGCTCATTCGATTCAGAAATAGCGATATCAACAGGCACTTCATAATCCACATATTGCAATGCCTCATAGCCTGTTTTTAACGATTCAATGCCGACAAGCTGACGATAAGTGTACATTTTCGGAAGTTCTTCCAACTTTTCAACGGGAAATTCATACGTTTGCTCGTCCAAATGACGGAAATCAACTGAAGCCAAATTATTGAATTCCTCTGTATCAATTTTCACACCATAAAAATCATAAATGACCGCATCAATTGGCGTCCGCTCAAAATAATGCATCCCTTCTTGCGCAAACTCCACGTCACTTTTGGCGAAATAGTTCCCATCATAGCCAGCTAAACCATTGATGATGCCCTTTTCAACATTTTTCACGTAAGTCGCCGCATTGCGTTGGATCGCCTGATCATAAGGTACTTCTAATAGAAGGGACTGTGCTAATTTCACCTTCAATTCATCAAGTCCCACGACTCCCTCAAGCTGTTTTTTATCCGAAAGTACAGTTGACGCCAATTCCAAAATTTCCTGCTTCGTTCGCTCTACCTTAAATGAAAAATCAGTCGCTAAAGAGGCCGATTGATAATCATCGCTATAAATAATTTTGGCACCTTTCGCCTTTTCATAATAGGCAAATAACTCATCAAATTCCTTTTCTAATAAAGTCGTCGTTTTGCCATCACGAGATACGGAATAGTTGTCTTGATAAACCGTTTCACCAAATTCATTCGTCTCTTTGCCACCCGTATAATCTTTTGAAGCAACTTGCTCACGCGTTAGCGTTAGTTCCTCCACTATTTTATTACCCGACTGCACAATATAATACGAATTCAAATAGGTATTCGTCGCAATTTGAAATGAATTTTTCCCACCACTTGCCTCGTAATAATCGGTTTTCGCCTGGTCATTTAATTCAGCGAGCTTATACTTTTTTTCTGCGTTCTTTTGTGCATGATGGAATAAATAATGATCCGTTGTACTTTTTAAAACAGTTAGCCCATGCTTTAAATTCTTTTGATAAATGACTTTCTCGCCACTATAAATAGTCGCGACATACTGCCCTTTTGAAGGGCTCGCATCCGTCACAACATACAGATCCTCTACCCCGTCCTGCGTAAAATCCGCAACGAGTGCATAAATAAGGTCCACCGTTTTATCCAATTTCTTATAATATGTCGAATAAATCGGCAATAAATCTTGATTAAATGGTGTTAATGCTTCATTTTTCACCCAGCCAAGCCGACCCTTATAGTCAATTTTCGTCCAACTTGCCTCCTGACGAACAAGCGCTACACGCGTCCCCTGCTTTAAAGTCATGATTTTCATGCCATTCGCATCCGCGCTCGCCGTCATAACCGTCCCATCCTCAGGAACAATCGTGTAATACTTTATTTCTTCAGCCAATGTTCGCGGCACAAAACTAACGCTAAACAAAAAAAGTGCCAGCACTAGCATGACTAATTTCTTCATCTTATCCTTCAACTCATTTCTTCTATGTACGTACTTATAATTTTAACAAAAATCCACTAAGACGTGTGAGGAGAATTTTGGAACAGTACTACTTAAACTTCAACTATCGTATTTTTAATTTAAAATTTTTCGTGGATCAGGTACGTACTATTTTTTTACTTGTCATCGAATGATTAGTCCTTATATTTAAAACACCAAAAAGAGAAAACAATATATACACATACGATATACTAAAGGGTGAAATATGAGAGAGTAGGAAAAATTATACAGGCTATAATGGAACATTAGACAAATTGAAATTGAGTTGCCAAATTGCAATCGTCTTCAAGCATCCGATTTACGTCACAGTAAAAAATGGAAGACTCTACTACAGAACTATGCAACGGGTGAAATCATTTCTGGTGGGGAAACAATCGCTCAATTGAATTACCCAAATTTAATTCCCAATTTAATCAACAAAATTAAAGAGCTTTAACAAGAAGTTGAGCAATTAAAAATAGAGTATCTTTATAGCAACCGACTTCAGGAAAAAATTTATTAAACGGCACAGCGCTAGAGAATGCAACTAATGCTTTATTAGATCAATATTTGCAAAACGGAGAAATTAAATGACCTTTTTTGTATCTTTTCTTTTTATACCCTCTTCTAGATTCAAACTCCAATACATCAAATACCTTATATAAAAAACAAAAGCACTGCAGAAATTTTCATTCTACAATGCTTTTGGTAAAGTTACTAACTGCTTATCCCCACTTAGCGACTTTTTTTAATTTTGTTGTTGCCTTATACTCAATTCTAATAAGACCACTTACTTTATATTGTAATTTATTTGTAAAATCCCCACAATAAATAAATGAAATATCATAACATTCTATATTTTTCTGTTCATCAAAACGCCATTTTTAGCTCATCAATCAACTGTTGAGCGGATTCTAGGCTTGTCTGTTTAACTCCAACATAAAACTTACATTTCGGTTCTGTTCCAGAAGGACGAACGGTTACCCATGAGCCATCTTCTAAAATGAACTTCAACACATTTTCTTTAGGCAGCTGAATAGATTCCTTCGTACCATCAGTCATTGTTGCCATTCCAGTTAAATAATCCTCTACACGCGCGACAACAATGCCTGCAAACGCTTTTGGTGGATTCATACGATAATCATTTAAAATGTCCTTCATTTGCTCTTGACCATCTTTGCCTTCGAACGTTTTTGAAATTAACGCTTCTTGATAGTAACCAAATTGCTCGTATATATCATTTAACGCATGTAACAATGTTTTTCCTAAAGTCGCGTAATAGGCAGCCATTTCCGCTACTTTTAACGCCACTTGAACGGCATCTTTATCACGCGCAAATGTTTCGATTAAATAACCATAGCTTTCCTCATAACCAAATACATATGTATGAGATCCCGTCGCTTCGAATTCCGCAATTTTTTCTGCAATATATTTAAAACCTGTTAATGTATTAACTGTTTCAACATCAAAATGAGCGGCAATTGCTGTTCCTAGTTCTGAAGTTACAATGGTCTTTAACATCGCACCGTTTGTTGGTAACGTGCCATTCTCTTGCTTTGTTTTTAAAATATAATGTAGTAATAATGCGCCTAACTGATTGCCTGTTAACAGCTCATAATTATCACCATTACGAACGGCAACACCTAAACGATCGGCATCTGGGTCTGTTGCCAATAACAAATCGGCACCTACTTGCTTCCCTAGCTCAATTGCCATAGAAAACGCGGCAGCTTCCTCAGGATTTGGATAGGCTAACGTTGGGAATGCACCATCTTGCACCGCTTGCTCTGATACAAGATGTACCTCTTTAAAACCAAATTGCTGCAAACCTTCTACAACCGGCACTAAACCCGCGCCATGTAACGGTGTATACACAAGCTTCATATTATAATCAATCGCATCATTATTTTTCAATGTCAATAATTGCGCCATAAACTTCTCATCTAAATCTGTTAAAATCCACTGAAGTAAATTCATTTTCTCAAGCTGGTCTGTTTCTGCCACAGCAATATTAAAAATATCCTCAATTTCATTCATATGCTGGATAATCGCATTGGCCCCAGATGGAACAAGCTGTGCCCCATCCTCACCGTACACTTTAAAGCCATTGTACTGTTTCGGATTATGACTTGCGGTAATGACAACACCCGCATAAGCATTTAACTCACGCACCGTAAACGATAATTGCGGAGTAGGACGTGCTTCTTTATATACATAAGCTTTAATGCCATTTGCACCGAGCACACGAGCAGTTTCATAAGCAAATTCATGAGAAAAATGGCGTGTATCATAAGCAATAACGACTCCACGTTGTTTCGCCTCTTCACCGTTTGCAGCTATATACTGTGCTAATCCTTGTGCAACACGGCGAATCGTAAAAATATTCATGCGGTTTGTCCCCGCGCCTAGCACCCCACGCATGCCGCCCGTCCCAAATGATACATACTGGTAAAATCGGTCTTCAATTGCAGCTTCATCTAATACGATCAACTCCAACTCTTCCGCTAAATAATCTGGTAACGCTACTTCCTGCCACTGATAAAACAATTCTTTTACAACCATTATTTCGACACCTTCTCTTCTTGCAACAACTCTAGCATTTTACGTTTATATGCCTCGACACCAGGCTGATCAAATGGATTTACTTCAAGTAGGCAAGCACTCATCGCACAAGCTTTCATAAAGAAGTAAATTAAATACCCTAGATGATACGCATCAAGCTTAGGTAGCTCTAGCTGAATAACAGGTACGCCCCCCTCAGCATGTGCCAGTGCCGTCCCTTGTTTTGAAATGGCATTGATTTCATTAAATGTTCGATGCGATAAATAATTTAAACCATCCTCATTGCGTGGATCAAATGGCACCTTTAAATCCCCTTCAATTTCATGAAAGTGAAGCAATGTTTCAAATAAAATTGGCTTACCATCTTGAATAAATTGACCAATTGAATGTAAGTCCGTTGAAAAATTAACTGTGGATGGATAAAGACCTTTTTTCACTTTCCCTTCACTTTCACCAAACAGCTGCTTCCACCATTCATGGAACTTGTTTAAACCCGGTTCAAATGATGCAAGAAGCTCAATCGAATAACCTTCCTCATATAACATATGGCGCATGACCGCATATTTGTAAGCATCATTTTTCGATAAATCCGATTCAGCCAATTCCTCTGCACTACGTTTTGCCCCAGCCATTAATGCGCGGATATCAACACCCGCAACTGCTACAGGCAATAAACCAACAGGCGTCAACACCGAAAAACGTCCACCAACATCATTTGGAATGACAAATTGACGATAACCCGCTTCATCCGCAATGCCTTTTAAAATCCCTTTTTCAGCATCCGTCGTCACAATAATACGCTCCGTTGATTTGTCACCATAGCGCTCTTCCATATACAAACGCATCGTACGGAAAGCAAGAGCCGGCTCCATCGTACCACCCGACTTCGAAATAACATTGACATACACTTGCTTCGAATCTAAGTACGCCAGCAGCTCTTTAATATATGCCCCACTCATATTAAGTCCAACATACACAACCTCAATACCACTCTTAGCTAAACCAAAATAAGGCATCAATGCTTCTTGTATCGCACGCGCACCTAAAAAAGATCCACCAACCCCAACAACTACAAGCACATCCGCACAAGCACGAACTTCACTTGCCACACGCTCAATAGAAGCAAGCAGCGCATCATGGTCCTGTAATGGCGAATCCATCCATCCCGTTAACTCATATCGTGGCAATGTATCATGAATCGCCTGTACACGACTTTTATATTTTATAATATCACTATCAACTAGCGAACAATTTAGTAATGTTGTTTTTACTATTTCTGTAAGCACTATAACATCCTCGCTTTATAAGGCTAAATTTTATAAGTCTATTATGACATATAGAATAAAAGAAAACCAACTCGAGCTGTGTCGAGTTGGTTAATTAATAGCTTTGTTTAGAGTGCCAATTCCATGCACTTTTAACAATGCCTCCAATATCAATCAGTGTCTTCCAACCTAAATCCTTATAAATCTTCTCTGCATTTGCTACTAACTTTGCAGGATCACCAGCACGTCGTTCAACATAATTCACATTCGCTCGTTTTTCTGTAACACGCTCACATGTTTCAATAATCTCTTTTACAGAATAACCATTGCCATTCCCTAAATTGTAAGTTGCTATCTTTATAGTGCCATGCAACAAGCCTTCTAGAGCCAGTAAATGGGCTTTCGCTAAATCTGTTACATGAATATAATCACGAATACAAGTACCATCTGGGGTATCATAGTCTGTTCCGAATACTGAAATAGATTCTCTTTTACCTAATAATTGCTGCAAAATAATAGGTATAAGATGTGTTTCTGGATGATGACTTTCACCAATTTCAGCAGTTTCATAAGCACCTGCCGCATTAAAGTAGCGCAATACAACATAGTTCAATTGATAACTTTCAGCAAAATCAGCCAACATCTGTTCAATCATTAATTTAGAACGTCCATATGGATTGATTGGTAAAGTAGGTGTCTGTTCGTCAATCAAATCTACAGATGGCATACCATATGTAGCTGCTGTAGAAGAGAATACAAATTTATTAACATTATTTTCTTTCATAACCTTCAATAAATTCAAGGTTGCTACTACATTATTTTCATAGTATTTCATCGGGTCAAGTACTGACTCTCCTACTAAGCTAAATGCTGCAAAATGTAAAACCGCATCGATTTGAAATGTATTAAAAACATGTTGAACAGTAACCGAATCACCTAAATCACCTTGCACAAAATTAGCCTTTGAATCTACCGCCCAAAGATGTCCCGTGCTCAAATTATCCAGCACTACAACTTCTTGCGTTTTAACTAATTCTTTAACCAAATGGCTACCAATATAACCCGCTCCACCAACCACTAAAATCATAACGTTTCACCACTTAACTGTTTAGCCTTTTTTAAGATTAACGCTTTAACGCCTTCACTTAAATCATCTCGGTCAAGCGCAAAGTCAATCGTCGTTTCGATAAAGCCTAATTGCTCACCTACATCATAGCGACGCCCTTCAAACTCATACGCAAACACTCGTTGAATGCCATTTAAAGATTCAATTGCATCGGTAAGTTGAATTTCTCCACCTTTCCCTTTTTTCTTCTCGTCTAAGAAACGGAAAATTTCAGGTGTCAGTATATAACGTCCGATAATTGCATAATTTGATGGTGCATCCTCTAGTGTTGGCTTTTCTACGAATTGTGTTACTTGCATTAAACGTTCATTTGTATTAACAGGATCAATTACACCATAGCGATGTACATCTTCATCAGGCACTTCCTGCACACCGATGACACTAGAATATGTGTTATCGTACTGTGCCATTAACTGCGCTAGACAAGGTGTTTCGCTCTTCACAACATCATCACCTAAAAGAACAGCAAACGGCTCTTCACCAATAAATTTACGCGCACACCAAATCGCATGTCCAAGTCCAAGTGGTTCCTTTTGGCGAATATAGTGAATTTCTACATTTGCGGATTTTTGCACCTTTGCAAGCATTTCCAGCTTGCCATTTTCAATTAAGTTTGTCTCAAGCTCTAGTGCATTATCGAAGTGATCCTCAATTGCACGCTTCCCCTTACCCGTAACAATAATAATATCTTCAATACCAGATGCAATTGCTTCTTCGACGATATATTGAATTGTTGGCTTATCTACTATTGGAAGCATCTCTTTTGGCATTGCTTTTGTAGCTGGAAGAAAGCGTGTCCCTAGCCCTGCTGCTGGGATAATGGCTTTACGGATTTTTTTCATGACCGACCTCCTGAACATCTACATAAATTTACAAGTGTAATCTTAGAATCTGCTAACTTTATAAAATACTTTAGTAGGCGTTTTTATTAACAAATCCATTGAAAATCGTTTTAAAAATAATTTTAATATCAAACAATAATGTCCAATTTTCAATATATTGAATATCATGTTCAATTCGCTCTTCTATTGACGTATCTCCACGTAAACCGCATACTTGTGCCCAACCAGTAATCCCTGGTCGAACATGGTGCTTAATCATATATTTTGGTACTTCTTCTTTAAATTGATCCACGAAATATGGTCGCTCTGGTCTTGGGCCAACAACACTCATATCTCCCTTTAACACATTAAAAAATTGTGGAAATTCATCCAAACTTGTTTTTCTTAAGAATGTTCCAAACTTAGTTCTGCGCGGGTCATTTTCAACAGTCCATTGTGTATTTGATGCAGCTTCTGGCATATGCTTCATCGATCTAAATTTATACATATAAAATGTACGACGATTTAAACCAACACGCTCTTGTTTGAATAATACTGGTCCAGGAGATGTTAATTTTACCCCTATAACAATTGCCAGCATAATCGGAGATATTATCAAAATTGCCATCAGTGCAAATGCAATATCAAATGCTCGTTTTAATACTCGGTTTGTAAATTCATCTAATGGTATATCACGGACATTAATAATCGGTAAATCACCAAAACGTTCAAAATGCGGCGTTGCTGGTAAAATATCGTAAAAGTCTGGGACAATTGAAACCCGTACGCCCGCTTTTTCACAATCGAGAATAATTTGTTGGTATTTTGTAAAAGCCGTCAACGGTAGTGCAATGACCACCTCATCAATAACTCGTTCATCTAACACTTTCGGTAATTCTTTAATCTTCCCTAAAATTTGTGATTCGTTTTTACCTTTAACATTTATAAAATCATCTAAAAAGCCTAATACAGAAAGTCCATATTCCGGATGATTTTCTAAGTTACGCACATAAGTTTTCCCTATGGTTCCTGCACCTAAAATTAATACAAATTGTTGATTAAACCCTTTTCTTCTCATTTTTCGTAGCGTTTGTTTTAAAATAAAGCGATAAATTACAACCGCTATAATACCTATCACTAAATAAAACACTAAAAACAAACGTGAAATATCAATTGTTTTCACAAGAAATAACACACTTAATAGAGCAAACATACTAAATAAATGCACTTGAATAATTTTAGATGTTTCATAAGCAAACTTCATTTTCCTTTTAGGCACATACAACCCTATCATAAACCCAATTATTAAAAATGCTACAGAATATACAATGTTCCATATATAGTAATCTGCTATAGGTAAATACGAGCCTTGTTGTTCCTCAAAAACTTTAAATCGTAAAAACCAAGCAACTAAAAATGAAATTTGAATAAATAAAAAGTCTGTCGTCATATATAGCTGCGTTATAAAGCGCTCTTTTCCTCTTATCACTTTAATCACCTTGTATCTTTCATTCTTTTTATGAAAATAGTCTATTTATCGACCATGTTTCGCTAAATTACTAAGTGCCGATACACCTAATTTTAACCCAATTCCACAATAAACGATACCATTTATAATAAAAGGATATTTTCTTGCAAAATGTTTCTTATGAAATAAATACATGGCACGATGAAATTCATAGACAATTTTAAACGGCTTTTTTCTACTACTAGCACCTTTGTAATGAATAATGGATACAGTAGGATTATAGTAATTTTTCCAACCTGCTTCTTTTATACGGTAACACCAATCGATATCCTCACCATACATAAAAAATTCTTCATCTAACATTCCGACTTCATTAATCGCTTCACGTCGTATTAACATGAACGCTCCTACTAAACAATCAATTTCATGTATCGACTTCATATTTAAATACGATTGATGGTATGCGTTAAATTTTGGATTTCTCGGGAAAAACCTCGATAATTGGAGCATATAGTATAGTGATGCTGAAGGTGTTGGAAACCCACGATGACATGCCTTATCCAATGATCCATCAGGTAAATTAACTTCACAACCCGACGCACCTATCGCTTGATTTATATCCATAAATTGAAGCATAGTATTTAATGTATTTTCATTTACAATTGTATCCGAATTTAAAAGTAATACGTATCTCCCTGTGCTTTGCTCAATCGCCTGATTATTTGCTCTTGAAAAACCAACATTCTCTTTATTTTGGATTAACTCCACGTTCAGTGATGTTGCTATAATCTCTTCACATGAACCGTCTGTAGAAGCATTATCCACAACGAATATTTCATAAGTGAAGCCTATTTTCGAATTAATAACGGATTTTATACAATCCATTGTTAGCCTTTTTGTATTGTAATTTACAATGACAATGCTTAAATCCACCTTTTTCAATCCTTACCATATCCCTTTAAAAAAGGAATATATTTTTTTATTTGCAGCCATTTTATGATTTTGGATAAAAATACGTTTTTGTAGCATTTCTTTATAGTTGCCCTTAAATAATTTCCATGAACCTAATAATTCTCTTTCTTTTATAATCATATATATATGAACTATTAAATCATATAATAGAATAAACGGCGAATGTAGAAGTAAATAGCTTTTTTGATCATTTTTCATAATATAATAATAGCGATTAATAAACGATCTTTTACGCGTTACGATTGAGATATCTTTACGAGATGCATTATCTTTCCATCCTCTATCATGCTGAGCAACTGCATCATGTACAAAGTAAGCTGTCCAACCAGCTATTAGAGCCCTCCAGCTAACATCTACGTCCTCTTTATACGCAAAAAAACTTTCGTCAAAAAACTCTCCATCTATTGTGATTGAGTTTATCATTTCCCTTTTATAAATAGCTGCAGCACCTGAAACACCAAAAACAGAAGTTTGGTCATTATATTGGCCACTATCCACTTCGCCACTGCCACGATCAACCGCTCTTCTATTTTTTTTCATATTGATACCCGTGCTATCAATAATACGCGACGCCAAATTTCTATATAAAATACCTGTCGCTAATCCAACATCTTCCTTTTCGGAAATCGTTAATATAATATTTCGAATATAATCCTTATCTAAAATAATATCTGGATTTAACACCAATACATATTCTGAACTAGACTGTTTAAGCGCTTGGTTATGCCCTCCAGAAAACCCCGTGTTATTGCTATTTTTTATATAAGTAATTTCTTGATATTCACTTAAAATTCCTTCGATATTATCTGTGGAATTGTTGTCGACAATAATTATTTCATCTATCGGATATGACTGTGACATCACGGAGTCCAAGCAAGTTTTTATATATTTTGCACTATTATAAGTAACAATTTGTACTGTTATTTTCCCCATACTAACCCTCTATTCTATCCAATGGTACATTTGTATTATAACTTGATAAATAAAAATAACAATCTACAATAGATTGTTATTTTTATTTATATATTCATTTAAGGCTTCTTTCCAATGTCTTCTAGCACCAAAGCCATTCACTGATATCGCCATATCACTTAATACAGAATAATTTGGACGCTTAGCTGGTCGTGGGAATTGATCTGAATTCAATGGGTTCACCTTGATTTCTTTTCCAGCTAACTCGAAAATTGCTTTTGCAAATTCATACCAAGAACATGTACCACTATTCGTGCAATGATAAATCCCATATTTCTCAGTCTCTATTAATTGCAAAATAAATTCGGCTAAATCAACAGTATAGGTAGGCGATCCTACTTGATCATGTACAACACCAAGTTCATCCTTCTCTTCCGCTAATCGAAGCATCGTTTTAACAAAGTTCGGACCGTACTCGCCATAAACCCAAGCCGTTCGTACAATAAAGTATTTAGAGCTCAGCGTATTCGTCAAAAATTCACCGGCATATTTAGATTCACCATAAATTCCCAATGGCTCTACTTGAGCATACTCATTGTATGGAGAATTGGCTGTTCCATTAAATACATAATCCGTACTTACATAGCAAATTTTCGCACCAATTTTTTCTGCTGCAATAGCCAAGTTACGCTGACCATAAGCATTCACATTAAACGCCAAGTCCTTATTTGTTTCCGCACCGTCTACATTTGTATAGGCAGCTGCATTAATAATGACATCTGGTTGGATTTCATTTACAACTTCTGAAACTTGTTGAATATTTGTGATATCTAATTCTTGCTTAGTAAAAGCATATAGCTGATATGCGGTATTTTTTAGTTGTACTACAAGCTCTTGACCTAGCTGCCCATTCGCCCCAGTAACCATAATTTTCATTATAGTTTACCGTCATATTGTTGTTTATAATAATTTTGGTAGTCACCAGAAATAATATTTTCCCACCAAGATGTATTGTCTAAGTACCATTGTACTGTATCTTTTAAACCTGATTCAAAATTATACTTAGGCTTCCACCCTAATTCTGTTTCAAGCTTTGTTGGATCAATCGCATAACGACGGTCATGTCCTAAACGGTCCTCTACATATTGAATTAACGTTTCTGGTTTGTCTAATTGCTTCAAAATTTCTTTTACAACTTCAACGTTTGTTTTTTCATTATGACCGCCTACATTATATACTTCGCCGACTTTACCATCGTGCAATACTAAATCAATCGCACTGCAATGATCTTCAACATGTAGCCAATCTCGTACGTTTTTACCATCACCATATACAGGAAGTTGTTTATTGTTTAATGCATTAATAATCATTAAAGGAATAAGTTTTTCTGGGAAATGATATGGTCCGTAGTTATTTGAACAACGTGTAATATTCACGGGTAAACCAAATGTTTCGTGATAAGCAAGAACTAGCATATCCGCCCCTGCTTTACTTGCACTATATGGACTATTTGGCGCTAATGGTGTTGTTTCTGTAAAGTAACCTTCTTCACCTAACGAGCCATATACTTCATCCGTAGACACTTGCACGTATTTTTTCACATTATGCTTTTTAGCAGCATCTAATAATACTTGTGTCCCTTGAATATTCGTCGTAACAAAAATACCTGGATTTGTAATGCTTCGATCTACGTGTGATTCAGCTGCAAAGTTAATAACAGCTTCAACGTCATCGCCAATTAAACGATCCATCATTTCTGAATCAGTAATATCTGCCTTTACAAATTCATAATTAGATTTACCTTCAGATTCCTTCAGGTTTTCCAAGTTTCCTGCATATGTCAATGCATCTACATTGACAATGTGATAGCTTGGATATTTACGAATCATATAATTCACAAAATTACTACCAATAAAGCCAGCGCCGCCTGTAACTAAAATTTTCATTTGAGAAACTCCTTTATTTTGAAAACGTAAAATTATTATCAGCTTCTTCTAGATTTGGATGCTTGTTATCTTTATCAGATAAGATTGGATTAGTTGTTGGCCAATCGATATTTAATGCAGGATCATTCCAAGCAATACCACGATCATTTTCAGGTGAATAATAACTATCCACTTTATATTGCACTTCTGTATTTTTGACAATTGTACAAAAACCATGTGCAAATCCCTTTGGTACTAGTAATTGGTGTTTATTTTCTTCAGATAATATAAATCCTTGCCATTGACCATAAGTAGGCGAACCTTTGCGAATATCTACAATAACATCATAAATAGCCCCTCGAACAGCACGTATTAATTTTGTTTGTGCAGCCGGTTCTAATTGATAATGTAATCCACGTAAAGTTCCCGGTTCTACTGAAAGCGAATGATTATCTTGAATGAAATTATAACTTAAACCTAATTGCTCGAATACTTTAGCATTATAGCTTTCCATGAAAAATCCGCGATGATCGCCAAATGCTGTTGGTTCAAGTAAAAAAGCATTGTCAAAAATTGTTGCTATCTTTTGCATAATCTATTCTCCACCTTCTTGTCAATTACGATTAGCTAAATCGATTAAATATTGGCCATACGCATTTTTCTTCAGTGGCTCTGCTAATTTTAATAATTGAGATTGATTAATATAACCTTTACGGTAAGCAATTTCTTCTAAACAAGCGACTTTTAAGCTTTGACGACGCTCAATTGTTTCAATAAACATTGACGCCTCGAGTAAGGATTCATGTGTACCTGTATCTAACCAAGCAAATCCACGTCCTAAAAGCTCGACTTGAAGATTCCCCGACTCTAAATAAACCTTATTAACATCTGTAATTTCTAATTCTCCTCGTGGAGATGGTTGAATCGATTTCGCAATTTCTACTACACGATTATCATAGAAATATAGGCCCGTAACAGCATACGTAGACTTTGGTTGTGATGGTTTTTCTTCAATAGATATTGCTACACCATTTTCATCAAATTCAACTACACCAAAGCGTTCTGGGTCTTTAACATTGTAACCAAATACTGTTGCCCCATTATCTCGACTAGCTGCTCGCTCAAGCATTGTTGTAAATTTATGACCGTAGAAAATATTATCTCCTAAAATTAGTGCTACTGAATCCGTACCTATGAACTCTTCGCCAATAATGAACGCTTGTGCTAATCCATCTGGAGATTCTTGCACAGCATAAGATAAATTAATTCCAAGATCATCACCATCACCTAATAATAGTTCGAAACGGGGTGTATCTTCGGGTGTAGAAATAATTAAAATTTCCTTAATCCCTGCTAACATGAGTACTGATAGTGGATAATAAATCATTGGTTTATCATAAATTGGTAATAACTGTTTTGATACAGAGCGCGTAAGTGGATATAAACGTGTTCCACTACCGCCTGCTAAAATAATGCCTTTCATATGTCGTAAAATCTCCTTTTATCTTGTTACTAAAAATACTCCAAATAATATAACCGATACACCTACCCATCTTGTAATAGGGATAGCTTCTTTAAATATTATTAAAGCAACAAATAATGCAAGTATATACGCTACACTCTGTAGTGGGTAAATTAAACTAAACGGAAGCTTCGATAATAAATACAACCAAATAGCAGTTGCTATTACATATAATACCCCACCACCGATAATCCACGGTGATAAAATCACATTAATGATCGACTTAAATCCAGATAGTTCAATTTTTTCAATGCCTATTTTCCAAACAGTTTGTCCAATTACTAGTAACAAAACATTCGAAATAAATAAGATAGTGTTTATTAAGTTCATATAATCACTCTTTCTCTATGGTTTCTCTTAATGACTCAAACTCATTTTTTAAAATACCTAGTTCTTGAGAAAGATCTTTCATTTTATTTGAGGCTCTTGATAATGAAATTGTTAAACTAAATACTATCGCTAGTATTAAAAAAATACCTAGTAAAAATAATGCATTAGTAGGTGTCTCAATTGTTAGGAAATCTGCAATATTATAAACAATATTAGGAAAAACCGTAAATAATAATAATAATAATCCAAGTAAGAGCCATAATAGTGCATATTTCAAGTCTAATTTATATCGTGTAATCATTCTTACTAATTGAAAAATAGCTACTATGGTTATGAATAGTAGTATTAATTGTAATTTAACTGAAATCATATCTCACCTATAAAGATTCTTTTCTTATTTTGTCAAAAAATATGGCTAATGAAACTTTAATCATATAATAAATTGAACGGTGGAAATTTATCGATGATGTTCCACCTTCTCTTTCGTTCATAACAACAGGTACTTCCGATACAGAAAAGCCTTTTCTTTTTATATACATAATTGATTCTGGCTCTGGATAATCTCGTGGGTAATTCATCGCAAATGTCTGAATTAATTTTTTATTACAGGCTCTAAATCCCGAAGTTGGGTCTGTAATTTTTAGTCCAGAAAGTGAATTTATTAAAAATTTTAAATATCGAATGCCTACTCTTCTTAATGTCGATGACTGAAACCCATTATGTTCAATATATCTTGAACCTATAACCATATCTGAGTTACCTTTTACAATTGGTTCTATTAATTTCTCAAGGAACTCTGGATTATGTTGCCCATCTCCATCGACTTGTATAGCTATATCATAATTATTTAGACTAGCGAATTTATATCCTGTTTGTACAGCTCCGCCTATACCTAAATTGCATGGTAAATCAATTACATTAACACCTAGTTTTTTACAAATATAAGAAGTCATATCTGAGGATTGATCATTTACTACTAGAATGTCTACATTATTTCGAAATTCAACTTTCCTAATATTTTTAATAAGCTTACTAATGTTATCTTCTTCATTAAAAGCAGGTATAATAACTAATATATTCATCTATAATTCTCCCATACTAGTATTAAAATTTTATAGCCTTGAGTTAATACCATAATACCTATTTTTTTATGTCTCTTTTTTATTGTTAGGATTTCCTATCAATCATATGATTAAAATTATGAATTTAACTCACCCTAGTGATTATCTTTAAAAATCTAAAAGGTTAACACTCTTTAAATCAAAAAAATTGCATTGTAAATAAATCTTACTCATTTGGATTTATATATTTAGTGATTATAATTTCATCAAAAATAAAAGATCCACCTCTAAAGTTTACAGGTACTATCATTAAATCACTAACATCGCCTTCTACAAAAATAGTTTGTTTACTTTCAAATAAATTAGTTGGAAATCTATAAACTTTACTTTCCGAAAAATCAGAGTCATTGTTAGTCTTCCAATATACAGTCATATAATCATAAATATATCCACCCTTAGACTTGATTTCTACTTTTGTTACGGAATCATTTTTAGTTGTCAAAATCCCACCAAGCCTAATTAAAGTAGGATCACTGACTATGTTTTTAAATTTATTCGATTCAATAGACTCTGCATTTTCAATGGTTAGATTTTCTGAATCTAAATTATACTTCTGCAAAATAACCTCTTCTTTTTTTTCAATTTCAGCTATAGAAATTTCAGCATATTTTTGCAACCTAAATTCAGACATCTCTTCTTCTATATTAAAAGAAAAATAATAAACGCTATATGTCATTATTAATGAAAATAATAATGAAAATATTAAATAAGATCGTCTAAATAAACGCTCTATCAATTTATAATCCATTATATTTATTGGGGACATATTCTTTTTTTCTATTAAAAACTGTAGCATATAACCAAATAGAATTATTACAATCGAAATAGATGGCCATACATATCTTGGAAGTCCGTGATAAGGTAAATTCATTATAGTGAAAATAATCGGGATTGTAGTTAAATAAAGGATTTCCTTCTTACATTTCATAATAACCACAGGTAATAATATTAAAGTAGGAACAACAATTACTAGCTGTATAATCATAAAAGGTCTTAACCCTTGGAATGGATGTACTAGATACTCGTCCCAAATATCTGCCCACATATATTGGAAAAACCCAAATATACGCCATTTATAAAATAAAAACTCATTGACATTAATTGATGTACTCAGAAGTTCATTTAATGTTTGATTTCCTACTTCAAAAATACCGATAAAGTACGGTAACGCACCCCAAACTTTTGGATTATCCCCTGCCTCAGAAAATAACACGAATTTTTCCAATAAAATATAATTTCTTATCCACCAAGGTAGTTGTATAACAACAAAAGTGAGCATCACTAATACAAGTTTCTTAAATAACTCTTTAATATTGGCTTTATGATAAATTAACATGAATAAAATACTCATAATCAATATAGGGAACCCATGTGCTCTTACAAAAATTGACAAGCTAATGAAAGTTGTAAATAATAATAGATCCTTTGTTTTTTTATCTTTTAAATATCTAATAAAATAATAGATATGCCCGAGTAATAATAGTGTAAATAAATGCTCTGATAACATTTTCGCTGTATTATAATTGAACCCAGGATATAGCGTTACTAATAATAAAACAATAATTATATAAGGTTTTCTTAGGCCTACTAATTTCGAAATTTTATAAATTAATAACATAGATAGCATACTAATAATGATATTTGCCATTCGCACTATTTGCTGATTTTCACCAAAGACTTTGTAAATTAATCCTATGAAAAATGGATAGCCAGGTTGAATAGCTGAGGATGGAACAACAGCTGATTCTCCCCTATTAATCGCACCATCCCTATCGCTAGTTAAAACTCCATGTTCAACTATATTTGCACCAGCATAATGATAAACATTTTCATCACTGAAAAGTTCCAAATTAGAATCAAAATAATAAATTCTTACAAAAAGTGCAAATATAAATATAGTAATAATTAAAACATTATTTAAATTAAAATACTTTTTATTTTTTATTTTCTCCAACTTATCTCGTCCCTTAAAATAATTTATATAAGGATACTTCATACCATTATTTTAAATTTTTTTTTATTTTATTCACTACTACCCTTAATCCTTCTTTTTTATATACACTAACGACCTTAGTTAAATTATTTTTAAAGTCTTTAGATGGAATTGCTTTGTCAGTTAAAATATTTTCAAAATATCCGTTAGAATGCTTAAAAGGATTGTCTGTATTAAACATAATGTCATGATTTTTTCTATATTTAACTCTCAAAATATCTTCTATTTTTTCTCCATTTTCATAAAAATCATATGCCCATTTGGTTTTTGAAACTTTATCTGAGTTATTAGCATCATGTAGTTCAGCATACTCAGCATATAAAGTCTTAAAGGGATGCGGACCTTCTGGTAACCAATCGTTCATACATTTTTCAGCAGTCCTTCCGTATCCAGAGAAATGTATAAATCTTAATGGGTCACCTTTAATTAAGATTTCTCCATTATCATTAGTCATTCCACAATCTAATAATGACCAAGGTGCAAAATTATATCCTCTATGTTTAAATATTTCAACATCAAAGAAACTTGGAGCTAAATCAATCCACTTTTGATCCGTAAAAACGCCATTTTCTTTGTCATCATAACAAAACAGATATAATCGCTCTGCCCACCAATTAATAAACCTTTTAGCTTCATCAAATGATTTATTTACAGCTAAGAATCCTAGATTATACACACCATGTGCGGTACTTGAAAGTTCCATATCGATATTACCTGGTTGCAAAAGGTGAGGACATAAAACGATAGGCCTTGTCTTAAGAACTTCTTTTAGCTCAATAAAATCTGAGTAAACATAAATATCTGGATCTAAATAAACAAAATCTGATTCCTCGGGGAATTTTTCAAATAAATAATTAAAGAAGTTCCCTTTTACAGAAGTTGATGCCTCTACAATAGAATGTTTAAAAATAAATTGGTCAAAATTCCCATTCCAAGTATCTTTCGCTAATACTACATCGTCAAAGTATTCATAATCAGCTAAACTTGTATGCTCTTTTTCTAAAAAACAAACAATAAATTTTGCATCTGGAATATTATTTTTTACAGATTTCGCCAAAGTTCTGGTCTTGTGCAAATAGTTTGCGCATATTGAAGTGAAAATTATCATATTTTAGTACCTTACCTTATTAATATTTTTTTAACGAATTTTTTTATTACATTAATTTTCTTAACTTTATTAATTACAGGTCCAAAGTCAGTCAGCTTTTTATTAATGTAAATTTGCTCAATTAACGAGTCTCTTAATATCATGGCATATTCTTTATAATACTTCTCATAGAGTTTTGGATGATTTAAATATAGAGTTTTATATGTATCTTTTACTATACTAGAATTATCACTGAACTTTGTTGTTCTTGAAACCTTTTTAATGCGATAAAAGAAATAGACTTCTTTTAATTGGATTACTTCTCTATTTAACTCTAAAATAGATAACCAAAAATCATAATCTTCCATACCATGGATTAAATTTTCGTTAAATCCACCTACTCTTTCCCAATCTTTTTTTCTAAACATTGATGTTACAAAAATTATATTATCTAATAACATACTCTCAAAAGTATATTCGGGTAAATCCCATCTTCCCTTTTGTTCTCCAAATAGTTCTGCGAAACAATAAACAATCCCAACATCTGAATTTGTTTCTAATTGATTTACACATTCCTCTATATAAACCGAATGAATTTTATCATCTGCATCTACTGGTAAAATATATTTACCAGTAGATACTTTTATCCCAAAATTTCTTGCTGCTGAAGGACCAATATTCTTAGTGTTTAAAACTTTAATTAATGGGTTGGAGATATTACCCAATATAGTGTTAGTCTTTTCATCAGTTGAGCCATCATTAATAATTATTAATTCAATATTTTTATACGTTTGATTTAAAACCGATGCTATACTTTCCTCAATAAATTCTCCATCATTATAGCATGGCATTATTACAGTGACTTTACACATCCTAATCTCTCCATGATCACTAAATTTTCACTAATTTTAATTTTTTCAATATCTTCCAAGCTCTAGAAGATTTAATTTCATTAATTATCCCTTCTTTTTCTTGAACTATACTACTTAATTGCTTGATATTGATTTCTTTTTTTTGTATATCATCACTTAATTGATTATTTAACTTTGATAATTCTTTTATTTCATTTTCCGATTGTTGGTCCTTATTTGATAAATCTCCAATTGCTATATCCAACTGTTGATTTTTCTTAATTAACTCTGTTATTACATTTTTTAAATCTCTTTTTTCATTATTTTGATTATTAAAGACCGTACCTAGTTCATTTTCTATATTTTTATTATATGATAATTCTATTCTAATTTGTTTCTTGCCGCTTTCACTTAAAAGTGGATGTTTTAAAAATAGCTGCGGATCATTAGAACCACATATAATTGATTTATTATAGTTTTCCTTATCAATAATTATTGAATCTAAAATTGAGAATACTGCTTCAAATATATTAAACTTCTTCTCATTAACTATTACTATTCCATTAAGTTCTATTATACAAATAAATGATGCTGGGTCTAATCTTAATATATTCAATGGTTTATCTGGTAAATCAAATTCTATTATTTGTTTTTGATTTTCTGTTAATAAATCTACTTTGATTGAACTTTTTTCATTAAAAATAGAATCACTCGACCAGAATAATTGAATATACTGATTTTCATCAAATGAAATATGATTATTTGTATTTTTATAAACAGAGATTTCGTTTAAATAATTTTCGAATAATCTTGACTTATGACCTATATATGAAGTGAAATTCTTTTCCATTTTATCAAAACTAATTAAAATCTCTTTAGTTACACCCATTTCTAAAAATAACTCTTCTATAGCTAATAAAAACTTGGCTGGTAATTCATATTTAGAAGTAAATCCACTAATACTTCTGTAAAAGATATAATTCAATGGAATAGGGAACTTGAAAACCCACTCATAATCAATTACAGTTACACTATGGTCATTATCTAATATAATATTATCGAAATTAGAATCAATATTAGAAATTTTTAGAGAGCGACTCCCTTTAAAATCATAGCCTTCGCCAAAAACCTTTCCGAATGCAGCTGTCATTTCAAATTCGCTTTTTTCTTCTTTTTCAAATAATCCTATAAACCAATTGATTTTATCTTTAAAATTTTCAATATCGTTATTATGAACATCAGCTAATAATGTTGAATCAAAACTTTTTCCTTTAACAAAAGGGAAAATTACTTTTCCCTTTTCTAAAGTTGGCTTAGCCAAATGGAATGTTGAATTTTTTAGTAATTCATAATTTTCATAAATATTAACAATATGATTATTTGCGAATTTTGTATATGGTTCTTTTTTTACTAATTTAACCCCATTTTCTTCATAAATAATCGTTTTAATTTGATAATTAATCTCGCGATTTACACTATAACGAACACTTAAAACATTCAAGTTATTAGCTCCTTTCATTCACATACAAATAAAAATGAATTAGCAAAAAATCTAAATTCATTGTTAGAAACTACTGAATCAGAAACTCTATCTTCATCAAATAATTCAATTCTATGCTGATCAAAATTGTGAATTAAATTTCTTAATTCTCCGACTTTTGGTAACCTTTTGTCAGAAAATATTTGGAAAGGTAATTTATAATCTGGAATTGGGTAATAATTATCAATCTTCTTGAACCCCACTTCATTTAAAATAGTAGTTAATTCATTTTTAGAAAATGTACGAACTCTTTCATTTTCAAAATAGCCTTCAATAGATTCAAAAAATTGACCTGTGTGATCTTCACGGGCCCCTGACCAATATTTCAAACCAAATCTATTTTCAATTGCTATAAATAATTTACCATTTTCATTTAACAAACTTTTAACATACGTTAGTAATTCATGGAAAGGTTGATTTGAATTAGAAAAAGCTGGAGCATACTCTAATACACCAATCAATGTAATATAATCAAACTTATGTTCAAATTTAATTTTCTTAAAATCACCTACAATGATTTCAATATTATTGAATTTTTTATTTCGATTAGCATTAATTAAAGATCTTTTCTTTGATAATTCTACACAAGTTACTTTTCCGACCTTCTCAGCTAAAGTTCCTGTAATTGCTCCGCAGCCTGCCCCAATTTCTAATACACTACTTTCCCTATTGAAAGGGTACCATTCTATGATATTCCCTCTATGTTTAGACAAATGGTATAAAATAGGCCATCTATTATCGCTTTCTATAACCTTATCGAATTCTACATTTTCAGTTACAATTTTCAAAAGTTCATCTTCAATATCGCCATCGCTATACAAGTCTGCTCCACTATAATATTCTAAATCCAATTTCAAATTCCCAATTTTTCGAATCATAAACTCACCTATTCCTACTTAGTAGTCATTTCAATATTTGCGTTTAAATCAAAATATCCTACTGTATTTTTGGATGAAATCACTTGGAAAGCTACAACATCATACAATCTGTGATATACAACAAATTCCCCTTTATCAAATCCAGTGCATCCTAATGCTAATAAATAATTCGCACCTTGCAAATTCATTTTAAATTCGAAATTTATTTCTATAATCTGACCTGCCAAAATATCGCCAGTAAATATATTATCAACCATTGTATTTGTACCTGTAATCTCCGTACCTTTTAAATCTTTTATTGTAAATGCAAAAATAGGGGATTGTATTGACTTATTGAATCTTACTTTCAATCTAATAGAGCATATACTACCTTTAGTAATCGTCGATGTTAATTGATCAGTTTCATCAAAAATCCCAAAGTCAATGATTCCAGCATCTCCATTCCCGTATTCAAGTAAATCATCGTTAATTCTATAAAATTCTTTCCATTTCTCATTAGTGTCATCAATTATATTTTTACAATCTTGTACTTCTTGTGGTTTATGTAAATTTACAACCACTTTTTTATATAAATCAACAGCCTCTTTCGCAGGATATATTCCTAACGATTGTCCTTGATTCAAAACAAGAACATTATCACAGTATTTTATTACACTTCCTAAATCATGCGTAACCAATAATATTGTTCGTCCTTGTTTTTTAAATTCATCAATTTTTTTATAACATTTCATTTGAAATATCATGTCACCTACAGCCAATGCTTCATCGACAATTAATATATCTGCATCAACATTAATTGCCACTGCAAAAGCCAATCGAACATACATTCCGCTCGAATAAGTTTTTACTGGTTGGTCAATAAAATCGCCAATATCTGCGAATTGCTCAATTTCAGCAAATCTTAGATCCATTTCTTCTTTCGAAACCCCTAAAATAGAACCATTCAAATATACATTTTCTCGACCTGTATATTCTGGATTAAATCCACTCCCTAATTCTAATAAGGCTGCGACACGACCATTTACTATTACTTCACCCTCAGTTGGAGTTAAAGTATCTGCTAGCATTTGTAATAGTGTACTTTTACCTGAACCATTTTGACCTACTATACCGAAAGTTTGACCTTGTTTTACATCGAAACTAATATCATTTAGTGCATTAAACTCTCGATAATATTTTTTTCCACCAAAAGATAAGCTTTGTTTCAAACGATCTACCGGCTTTTCATATATTTGATATCTTTTAGATATTTTTTTTACGCTAATTGCAATATTATTATTAAAGGACATCTGCAAAACCCTTTCTTGTCTTTTTAAACCAAATGTAGCCTAATACAGCAATAATTAAACCTATTAGTGTTCCAATAATTAACCAATCCCAATGTGGCAATTTCCCCCAAATAATAGCACTTCTCATATCCTCAACAACATAAGTGACTGGATTTAAAGAATAAACAAATTGGAAACTCTCTGGGATTGAAGATCTAGAATAAAAAATGGGGCTCATAAACA
The DNA here is from genome assembly GCF_050272495.1 of Solibacillus cecembensis. Lineage (NCBI taxonomy): Bacteria > Bacillati > Bacillota > Bacilli > Caryophanales > Caryophanaceae > Solibacillus > Solibacillus cecembensis. Next base: position 49,623 of record NZ_JBNNMF010000002.1, read on the forward strand.
TTAATGCAGGAATCACTATTCCTACAATTTGTCCAACATCTCTAATATAAACCCCTAAAGAGGCTAGAAACCATGCTAACCCTAAAGAAACTAACATCAACGGTAATAGTATTATTGGAAATAGTAACGCAGTCCAATAAAATGTACCTGTAAGCATTAACATCGCTAATAAAAGTATTAAGTAACTTATCAATGCTTGAAATAATGCAGATCCCAAAGCAACTATTGGGAGTATTTCTAATGGGAATACTACCTTTTTAACATAATTACTATTGGCAATTATCAAACTCGGTGCTCTCGATACTACTTCAGAGAATATGTTAAAAACTAATAAGCCCGTAAATAGAATTAATGCAAATTCCACTTTACTTGTTTCTTCATCCGTTCCCCATCTAGCTTGAAAGATAACACTAAATACAAACGTATAAATAGCTAACATCATTATCGGTGTAACAAACGACCATACTATTCCTAAATACGATCCTTTGTATCGGTTCGATATTTCTCGTCTTGTAAATTGAATAATTAAAGATTTTTGAGCAAATAAATATTTTATTTGTGACTTAATCGAACTTATCATTTTTCATACTCCTTAATAATCTTTCAAAATGCTGAAACATATTATTTTACATGGGTAGACAATTTAACGTTCTACCCATGCTTAATACTATTAAAATTAATTTAAAACGAAATTATTAAACTGTTTTTTCTTTTTTATTAACTGTTGAAATTCCTATTAAAAGTCCCACAATAATCCACAATGTTGCTCCCAAACCTGGTAATGTATCATTGAAAATTGCTTGGAATAAAAATGCTAGCCATCCAATAGCTAATACTGCGGTAAAATTACTCACTCTTTTAATATTGATAATTTCTTTAATTGAATGCCATACAGTATAAAGAATCATTGCTATAAGGCTAATAAACCCAACAATTCCTGTCCCATATAAAATTGACACATACATATTATGCGGTTTATCCACAATAACATCTGCAGTTTCAAGATTAGCTCGAGCATCTTTATTATAGTGTTGGAAATTATATATTAAAGAATCTAATCCATAACCAACAAGAGGTCTTTCCTTAACTAATTCCATCACATACGTCCAAATATATATACGCCCTGATCCTGCACCAATACCTGATGCTGCGTTTTCTGGAAGTTCAATACTATTTTCAGAGGCATAAGCTTTATGATTCAAACCTAATAGTTCAACAACATTGATATCTAATGGAGCCTGGTTAGACACCTCAACTTCTGTATATGGATTCGTTGAAGTGAAAAAGCCAAATGTTTCATCCCATACTTTTGAGTTTTCTTGTGATAAGAAATGAATCCCTGCTAGAGTAACTCCACAAAATACTACAATTTGAAGTATAGCTATTACTTTTTTCTCGTTTTTTATAGCTAACCATAAGATTAAAGTCATCATACATAAAAGTGTTAAAAATCCACTTGTCGAAAGTGACATTAAAACTACTAGGATAGCTAGAACCGCCATTACCCAATTGATTACTTTTTGAGCGATATTATGTTCTACAATACTCTTACTCAAATACATTAAAGTTAGAATTGCAAACATACCACTCATATAGTTCCCATGATTTAGCGTACCTAATAGCGTAGATCCTTCACTAATTGAAGCACCCTCTGGTAATGTTGACGAAACTAAAGACTGCATCCATCCATACTGAAGTAAATCCTTACCATAAAAGTTCATCGTAATAATAAATAAGTTAACCAAAACAAACGGCATCATTGTATACATTACATAATTTACGACATTTTTCGGATACTCAATATTCATCGCAATAAACATTAGTGCTAAATAACATATCCAGGTAATCGCACCGTCTGAACGGTTATATTGTCCACCTAATGCAATTGTAATATTTGGTGAAAATACAGTCGAAAGAACAATCATAACTGCGAAAATCCCGATTGCATAGTTCAACGGTGTTTTGCGGATTTGACCATTCATGAAAAAAACTTTTGCTAGTAGCATTGCACCTGTAATGATTGTAATAACGACTACAAATAACGCTTTATAATGTGTAAATAAATCCCCTTTCATCCCTGAAGAAAGCGTATCAATATTTGAAATCAGCGGACTCACCACTTGCTCTACATTCGCAAGTACGATTAATGGCATGACACCTATTAATAATAGTAATAAGCGGAAAATCCATTTGTCTACACTTGCACGGGACTGCGCGTTTTCCTTTTCGTCACTCATCTTGCCTGATTTATTCAGTTCTTGGTAAAATGAAGTCATTATTCTATATCCCTACCTTATTGTATAGTTTCGATCTGCGCTAGTAACTCAGCGACACGATTTTGATATTCCGGAAATTCCTCAGGAGTCCATGCTGATTCTTGGCAGCGTACTAATACCGTTTTAGCGTCCTCATGTCGCTCAGCTGAGACTAATACTTCCCCAAACTGTAGCATAAACATGGCATCTTCTACTTTATATGGATTAATGTCCAATGTTTTTTGGAGTAAGACAGCAGCCTGTTGATATTCCCCTGCATTTGCTGCTACTAAACCACCTAAATAGTTCACTGCCTCTGATTTTGGCTGAGCTAGTAATAGTTCGTTTGTAAAAACTAAGGCGTCCGAATAATTTCCTTCGTTATACATCTGTGCAGCTTGTTGATAAAGTACGTCTTCCGTTGTGAATTGTGTATCTTGCCCTTTCGCAAGAACTTTTGCTGCTACAAGTCCAACGATTATAAATAGCACCGCTCCAAGCAATATGTATTTTCTAGTAGATTCTTTTAAATTCATGTAAGTTTCATTCCTTTAATATGACGTTAATAAATGACCCTTTCTATTATACACTATTTTGAGAGTTTTTCGTCATGATTTGTCGAACGAATGTAAGGCACATATTATTTGAATTTTGATTGAGACATTCCGGTAACGCTGGAATAATAAATAGTAACCGATAGGAACGTTGATTTAACAACATTTGTGCATTTTGTTATTTCCCAGGTAATTATTCAATAGACAAATACTACTATGGGGGATTTACTTTTTAATGGGTGGCATACCTATAATTTATCTTGTGGGGGGATAATATGGTGTGGTGATTCCTTGTATATTTTTAAAACATTGTGGAAGTTCATATCATTGTCCAAATGTGTAGTAACTTTTAACAGTAAAATAGAAAGAGCACCCTAGATTCAGAGTGCTCCTCGCCAAGTTTCTTTTAATGAATCGACCATTAATTACTACCTATTTTAAGACTAATACATTATCACCTCCCATTTCACCGTATCATCGTCCCTTAACCAGTAACCTAGCCCTAGGAATGTCTTTCTAACAACACGAATTAACCAGCATTCGAGATGGGACTCATACATTCACGCTCACAAATTTCACAAGTTCTGAAATCACAATCAATAAAGAAAAGCTTGTATTCGATGGATCGTTTTCATCTATTTTTTCCGCAACCAGGTGCACATTCAAAATTATTCTCCAGCACAAGGGGGAGATCAACGGGGAATTAAATGTAACTTGCATAGCTGGTCTACCAATGGTTCTTGGTCACCCGTTTGTTACACAAGCAATCATCAATATGCCCAACAAATGTGGGATAAACCACGCGAATTGACATCTTACATTGGAAATCGATATGAAATTTCAGCTGGTTCTTCTGGCGGTAGTATAAGTCCTTCAAAAGCACTTAATATATGGAAGGGCTCTACGGGACATAATAATGTCATTATCGGTGCTGGAAGTTGGTCCACGTTAACCGTAATGGTTGGGGGATTAATGGAGGGAGGCTACGCACATGTGTGGTTTGGAAAAGAGCCTGATTCAGCTTTGCCAATAGAATGATTCATACTTAATACACCAGGTAATTAATATAAGACGAAATTACGTGAGATTACATGGTATGTCCTATGTGAGAAGACCATCTTGCATAGAGCTTACTTTTGCACTACTCCCTCAAAATCCCCAAAACAAAAACGCACTTCCCAAAGCAAGTGCGCCCTTAATCTATTTCGTCAAATCAATTTTCTTATTCAATAAATAAATTGTCACACCACCAACAGTCATTGACAATAATTCTCCTACGCCCACTGTAAACCAAGTTGCCCAGAATGGAAGTCCGTAAAGAATGGATAATTGTCCTGCAACTGTGAACATTGAAAACGTGAAGATCAATGCGGTCACAATCATTTTTAATTTAATATTTGCCATTCTTTTTGTTACTACACGACATAAAATTAACACAAGAAATGTTGCGATTCCGCCAACTGGTACATCAACGATCCACATAGGTGACATAAAGTTTGCGAGCACGACGCCGAGTGTTACGGCTACGATATAGCGCTTGTTGTACAACACTAAATAGTTGAACATTTCCGACAAACGGAGCTGTACCGCGCCAAAGCTAATGACGGATAATACGACCGTCACGGCTACATACAACGCGGCTACAAGTGAGATTTTTGTAAGCTCTCTTGTAGATGTGCGTGATGAGTCTTTTAAAGCAGATGTATTCAATTTTCATTCTCCTTTGTAAAATAGCATTTTCGCTATTTTAGTAATAACTACGACCAAAGGAAGAGAGCACAGTCGCCCTATCTGAAGTGTCGTAGTGCAAGCGTGATTGATTTTGCTTACTTGCGTATTATAACAAATGTATCTATTTGGGAACAGAGCTATTTCGCAATCCAACCGCCATCCAGTGGAATAACAGCGCCGTGTATATAATCGGCTGCTTGACTTGCTAAAAATAATGTTAAATTCGCTACCTCACTCGGCTGTGCCCAGCGTCCTGCTGGTGTTTCATTCGCCACCCATTTCGCCATTTCGCCGTTTCCTTCAAAATCCGCTTTATTCATCGGTGTTTGAATGGCGCCCGGTGCAATCGCATTGACACGAATGCCATCACGACAATAATCCGCATGTAATTGCTTCGTATAGCCAACAATCGCATGCTTGGACGCTGTATAGGCTGCGCCCCCACCGCCTGCAACAAGCCCTGCAATGGATGCCATATTAATGATGATGCCTGATTTACGTTTTAACATGTGCGGCAAAATTGCATTCGTCACAAAATATGTACCTTTTACATTCGTATCCATAATTTTATCCCATAGCGCCTCATCAGTATTGAGCGTTTTCGCAAAGCCGTCTAATACACCTGCTGTATTAAGTAAAATATCTATTTGCTCAAATGTTGCTAACGCTTCTTGAAACGCTTGCGCTACATCCATTTTTCTACTCACGCTGCCAATTGAATAGGAAAAGCGCTTCGAATACTGTTGGTGTAAATGCAATAATCCCGCTTCTTCCATATCTAAAGCAAATACATTCGCCCCATTTTCTAAAAAAGCAATAGCCTGCGCTTGTCCAATACCCGAAGCTGCACCCGTAATAAAAACTGTTTGCCCTACATATTCTTCAAATTTCATCATGTCTCTCCTCCATATGAAAAAGCCCATGATCGCTCATGAGCTTTTATCTGATCCATTTTGCTAAAGTAAGTTATTCTACAACAATCCAATCTTCCGCTAATAAATCGCACACAGTTGGTGAAAACATCGTGTAACCTTCACCGCGTACGTTAATTAAAAAATATGGGTTCAAGTTCTCACCATCATACTCACTTTGACCAACAAGCTTCACATACAATTCAGCACCGCCCCAACCAGAACGGATTACTTTCTCGCCTGCTTTTAAACGCGGTAACACTGCTTCAAATACCATCTATACTCATCCTCGATTCTCAATCTCTCTTTACCGAAAAAGTATACTGGAGTTTCGATTAGTTTACAACTGCTGCCCTACGATATGTTCATCCCTATACTTACGCTCCCGGCACATTCAGCACTGGTTCAGCCGGTTTATTCTTCAACGGCTTTAATGCTTGTAACCTATTCCTCGCAATGATTAAGCCAATCGCGGTAAGGCCCTCTGCAATTGGGAACGCGAGCCAAATAGCGTCACCGCCGAAGTATGTTGGTAACAACCATAACAGCGGTAAAAATAATACGATACTTCTCGTTACTATTATAACGGAAGAAAGTTTAATCTTTTTAATCGCTTGATAGTATTCTGCGTAAACTAAATTATAGCCTAAAAATAAATAGCCAATGAAGAATAGCATGATGCCTTTCGTCGTATATGCTAAAACGTCTGCTGGCATTTCGCCGAATAACGCCACGATACTTCCACTAAATTGCCAGCCAACGAACCAAATACAAATACCAAACAAAATACCTGTAATGACGCCGAGCTTTAAAAATTGCTGCAGGCGGTCATATAATTTCGCACCGTAATGATAGCTGACAATCGGTTGAAGTGCCGCGCCAATTCCGATAAATAACATAAGGAAAACCGCATGCATATAGTTCACAACTGCGTATGCTGTCACCCCTACTGCTCCTACAAAATGCATAAACGTAATATTATATGCAATAATTGTCACCGCTGCAGATGCCTCTACAATGAAACTTGGTAAACCGATTTTCAATATTTCACTCACGATTTTCGTTTCAAATTTTAGTTTCGTAAATTTCAAAATACTTGATTTGCGGAAGAAATGGGTTAATAACACGAGTACACCGATTACAGTCGCAAGCCCAGTTCCATATGCCGCGCCCTTTACGCCCATATCCATCATGAAAATAAATATATAGTTAAACACGATATTTAATACAGAAGTAACGCCAAGCCCAATCATCGCTAACTTCGGATTGCCGTCATTTCGTATAAAAATACTTAAAATATTTTCGATGACGTAAACCACACCGAATATGAGGATGATTTGAAGATAATCCTTCACGTATGGGAAAATCTCATCGCTTGCACCGAATAAGTAGGCGATTTCTTTTTGCTTCCATAATAAAAGCACAACTAAAGTACCTACGATAAATGTCGCAAGGAAAAAGGATTGCGTAAAAATTGATTGTGCTTTTTTGAGATTATTTTGCCCGAGTGCAATGGAATACAGAGTCGCTCCACCCATACCGATCCAAAGAGAAATCGATAGTAAAATGGAGAAAATTGGGACCGCAATATTAACGCCTGCTAACGCTTCAGGGCCAACCCCATTACTAACGAATATTCCATCAACTAATATGTTAATTGCCATGAGTAGCATACCGATTATCGAAGGGATTAAATACGATACAAATAGTTTTTTCGTGGGAGTATTTCTTAATATTTCAGATGTTTCATTCATTTTTTTCACCTAATGCTTTTTGTATTGAGTTATTAATGCTGTCCGTTTAAGTTTTTCACCATAATTTTTTCGTTATTTTCATCCGATTCTCCGTTAAAATGAAAATCGAATTTTTCGTACAAGTGGATTGCTGCTTTATTGTCTTCATAAACACTTAAATATATATTGTTACATGAAAATTCATCGACTAATTTTTGAATCATCGCGTTTAGCATCGTTTTTCCGTAGCCAAAACCTTGATATTTGGCATCTATTAAAAATCGATCCAGCCATACCCGGCCATTTTCCTCACCCTCTGAGAAATGCCCATACATCGCAAATCCGATCAGGCGATTATCCGAATACAGACCCACTGGTTTAAAATTCGCACATTCTTTCGCTTCATCTAAGCATTGCTGCGTTGTTTCAATAAAGTTTTGCTGTGCTTCTCCTACTCGTAAATTTAAAATTTCTTGTACATTTTCTTGCGTTACGTCATGAATGGTAATATCCATGACTATCAAATCCTTTCTTTTTTCCGCATGAACTACGCGGGAACGTTCCATCAATCAATTATGCCTCGGCATAAATTGCGTCCGGAATCGGCTTTGTGCTTGCACAAAGAACTCCTTTCCGATTCCGTGACATCCGCCGGAGGCTTAACTTCTTTTAGCGGTTGTTTGGACATTCGCTAAAAGAAGTTAGCACATTATTGTGGTATAGTTACATCTTAAAGTATACGGTTACCGTACAGTCAAGGAGGAGGCTTCAAAATGAGTGAGAATTTACGAAAATACTTTACAACTGGGGAATTCGCAAAGCTTTGTCATGTAAAAAAACAGACACTTTTTCATTATGATGAGATAGGACTACTATCCCCAGAAATAAAAACAGAAAAAGGCTATCGCTATTATTCGTATCATCAATTCGATGTATTTAATGTGATTGAATTATTGAAGGAAGTGGATATGCCTTTAAAAGACATTAAATTATTTTTGCGCACGAAAACGCCTTCTGAATTAATAGAGCTTCTCAAAGGGAAATCATTGGAAATCGAACGCAAGATCCAAACGCTTAACCAAATCCAAAAAATTATCGACACAAAAATTGCATTAACGGAATACGCATTAACGATTGATTTTTCTCAAATTCAGCTAATTGAGCAAGAACAAGAACAGTTATTTTTAAGTGGCTCAATTTTAGATTGTTCGGATAAGGAATTTTTAAACTCGGTGTCGGCATTTATTGATTATTTATATACAAAGGAATTAGATGTGGGCCATCCGATCGGTGCGGTCGTAAGTAAAGAAAAAATATTGCAAGAGGACTACGATAATTATGCGTATTTGTATACGAAAATCGCCGATCAAGCAGAAGGTGTTTCCCTTTATACAAAACGAAAAGGACTTTATGTCGTTGCGTATCACAAAGGGAGTGATAAAGACATTCCAAAAACGTATAAGAAAATAATAGATTTTATCGATGCACAGCCGATCACCCTTGGCAATTATGCGTATGAAGAATATGTATTAGATGAAATTTCTGTAAGTGGTGAGGAAAATTACGTGACACAAATTATGGTTGAAGTGGAGAAATGCCAGTCCGAGCAGTGACAGCATTTTGAGTCAATCAATTACTCCTCGGCGTAATTGCGTCCAGATTTTTTTCGAGCTTAGGCCTGCACGATGCAGGTCAGTTAGCCGTTATCGCATGGATGCGATGTCCTTAGGCTAACATCCTAAATTAACCTCATTTAAAAATCTGTGACATCCGCCGGGGCTTGGGCCAACACGATGTTGGTCACTCAGGCGTTGCCGCACGACGCGGCGCTCTTAGCCAGAGTTCCCCTATTCAGCAGCGATCTTCTGCTGAAGCAAGTTAAAATTTCATAATGCGCCCAGTTATCCGCCTAGTTTCATTCATATAAATAACTATACGGATAAATTGTAAAATGAATGAGTATAAAAAGGGTGTGAGCTTTTTGCAAGGTAAAGTCAATCCATCTGATCCAAATACAATTCCTAAATTTGTCGATCCACTACAAAAGCCGATTGCTGCCAAAAAGAAGCCGAACAAAGACTGTCAAGATGCAGATTATTATGAATTACAAATGAAAGAAGCCAGGCATCGTTTCCATAAAAATTTTCCCCCTTCGAAAGTTTGGGGATATGATGGGCTTTGTCCGGGACCGACGATTGAGGCGAGCAAGGATAAATCAACGTTTGTAAAATATCTTAATCGATTGCCTACAAAACATTTCCTCCCGGTAGATCGTACACTCCACAGCGTTTCGGATTCAGTAGAAGTAAGAACGGTTGTACACTTGCACGGGGCAAATGTTAATTGGGAAAGCGATGGCAACCCCGAATCCTGGTATAGCAAAGATTACATCCATACAGGTCCAAAGTTTAGAAGAAAAGTGCATGAATATACAAATCATCAGCCCGGAACAACGATGTGGTATCACGACCATACAATGGGTTTAACACGGCTGAATGTGTATGCAGGGCTAGCAGGCTTCTATCTGCTCAGGGATGGGCTGGAGGATCGGTTAAAGCTGCCTTCTGGAAAATATGAAATTCCGCTCATGATTCAGGATCGCTCTTTTAATGAAGATGGTTCGATTTTTTACCCAGATTCACCGCCATTCCCAGTTCCCGTGCACCCTTCCATCACACCTGGATTTACAGGTAATACGATTACGGTGAACGGAAAAGTGTGGCCTTTTTTAAGTGTGGAGCCAAGGAAATACCGATTCCGAATTGTGAATGCATCGAATAGAAGGGGCTATGTTTTAAGTCTTTCAAACGAGCAGCCACTCATTCAAATCGGGACAGATGGCGGTTTTTTGACTGAGCCTTGCGCAATCAATTCAGTAGAGCTACTGCCCGCGGAAAGGTTCGATTTCATCATTGATTTTTCGAATTTAATTGGCGAGAAGATTACGTTGCTCAATTTGGATATAGAGTTTCCAGATGAGCATACAAAGTTCGTCATGCAATTTCATGTGGATGCTCCTTTGATTGGGAAAGATACGAGTGAAATACCAGAGCGACTTGCTGAACCAATGGATTTACACGAGCATCATGCCCATATCCAGCGAAACTTGCCGTTAAGCGTTACCATAGATTCTTACGGAAGGCCGATGCTTATGTTGGATAATAAAATGTTCCATGAACCGACAACCGAAAAACCTGCACTCGATAGTATTGAAGTATGGAATATTATTAACGGTACACCTTTCCCACATCCGATCCACATTCACTTAATCCAATTCAAAATCCTCGAACGCCGACCATTTAACGTGGCGCTTTATGATAAGGAAGGAAAGCTTGAATTTACAGGTCCCCCTAAAAAACCGAGAGACTATGAACTTGGTTGGAAAGATACCGCCAAAGTAGACCCAGGCATGGTGACAAAGTTGATTATGCACTGGAAGGATCATGCAGGCTATTACATGTGGCATTGTCATTTCCTTGAACATGAAGACCATGATATGATGCGACCAATACTCGTCATCAATGATACTCATCCCGTGCAGCAGCCGCATGCTGATCAAGGGCATGATATGGATATGGGGATACATGACTAATGCTATTCCTGATTGTGCGAAAAACAAAGAAGTACCACTTAAAGTGCGATTTGTCCTTAAAATATACAAAACCAAAAATGCCGAAACGTTGAATTAACAGCATTTCGGCATTTTTTAGGTATTCATTTGGGATAAAATCCCTTTTTGCAATACATTCTTGCTTGGCTTGTCACAGTCGTTAGCTACGTTTTTGTTTTAGGAACTAATTTAGTTATAATACTTTCTGTTCTATAAATAGGGAAATAGGAATGTGGCTCGCTATTTAAGTGATAATTGTCTCAAGAGTCGGGGTGCAGCTAAATTGGCAATTAACTACATCCATTTATCCATTGTACGATGTATTTCGCTTGGCTTGTTTTACGTTTCATACATAGCACTATGACATTTCGGACACTCAAGCGCTGCCGTTTTATCACTCTTTAATCATGAAATCATAATGCGTAGCCCGGTTGCGTCCGTTGCGTTTAGATGCGTATAACGCTTCATCAGCAGCTGCAATTAGAGACGTTATAGTACATTTTTTTTCACATGTTGCGACACCTAAACTAATCGTTAAGCTACCGACTTCACTCCAATTCGCTTGTTGGACCATTTTATTTAAAAATTGCGCCATGTTTAGTGCTTCTATTTCATTCGCATTCGGGAAAATAATAACGAATTCTTCTCCACCATAACGTGCAAGGAAATCTTGTGGACGTAAAGCTGTTTTCAATAGTTCTGCTAATTTTCTGAGCACTACATCGCCAACTATATGACCAAATGTATCGTTTACTTTTTTGAAAAAATCGATATCTAAAATACAAAGGGAAAAAATCTGCCTCTTTTTTTCAAATGTATTTACATACGACTCGATTTTCTCTTGGAAATAGCGACGATTCGCGATACTTGTCAAATGATCCGTATTTGATACTTCTAATAGCTTCGTATTGATTTTCATTAGTTCTTGTTGCTTTAACGTGATTTCCTCATTCAATACTCTGATTTCTGCTAATACATGTTTTTGTTCTTTATAAGCTGCTTCTAAATTTGCTTTCGTTGTACGCAGCTCTAACTCACAATTAATGCGCTTCTCCATCTTAACCAAAATACAATCCGTTACTTCCATCCCATCTCTTTCGTACCGACGTGCATTCATTAAATAAGCAATATTTTTGCCATCCGCGTGTCGTAAATGAATAAAAAATTCACATACATAACCGTATATATTGATATTTGGGTAAAAATAAGAATGGAAAATGAGCTTATTTGCAACTGTTAGAAATTTTTCGATATGCACATTCATAAATTGCTGCTTTTCATAGCCCGTCCATTCTATCAATGTACGGTTAACTTCAATAATATCGCCATTTTGCTCCATTGTTAAAAAGCCACATGGCACTTCGTTTAACCGTGCATCCATAATTATCACTCCTAATTTTAAATGTAAGCTTTAATCTTCTCTATCGTTTCAATAGGATGGCTCATATGTGGGTAATGCCCTTTTGCTTCCATCACTTGCAATTCGCTATTTTTAATATGTTCCTGTAAGTATACCCCTACATTTAAAGGAACGATGCTATCTTCTGCACATTGGAGCAGGAGCGTCGGGGTTTGTAATTCATGCAAACGATGGCGATAATCCGCAAAAAATGTCACTTCTGCAAACTCTCGCGCAATACGTGGATTCGTTGAAACAAAGCTATCTTCTAACGTCGCAGCATGATGCTTATTTTCTTCGTGCATTGCAACTGGGGCTAAGTAACTCGCCCATCCTGTAAAGTTCATTTCCATCATCGTTAATAACTCTTCAATGTCACTCTTTTCAAAACCACCTTGATAGTCTCCTTCATTTATATAACACGGGGAAGGGCCCACCATAATTAACTTACTAAATTGCTGTGGTTTTGCAATGGCCGCAAGCATGCCAATCATCCCGCTAATCGAATGTCCAACAAAGATCAATTCTTCAAGTTGCAATTCTTCCACTATATCAAGTACATCCTGTGCATATCCTTGCAGTGAGCTGTAACGTTCACTCGTATAAAAATGGGCGTCTGAATGCCCAGAACCAATATAATCAAATAAAATAATACGATAATCCTTTTCAAAAGCTGGCACAATATATTGCCACATTTCTTGACTACAGCCAAAACCATGCCCAAACATTATTACTTGTGTACCTTCTCCAACTATTTTAACATTATTACGTTCCATTACTGACATTAAAATACACTCCTCTAGTTAAAGTTCCATTTAATTATTCTTCGTACTCAATGTTTTTTTATTTTCATTCATTTCCTATTAGATTAATAATAGAAATGTACCAATTTAACACAGCTCTTTTCTAGAAGTTTGTTGCTCAATAGAAGTGCAGAACTACTTTTAAATATATGGTGGTCCATCGTAAAGAGCAAGTTGTTTATATGTTTCTCCTATTTATATAGCGTCATCATTGTTTACATCATGACAGTTGTTTTAAGATTTATAATAGGAAACTATTCTTTCCGTATGTGGAGAGGGTGGTTTTTTCGTAGTTACGCGGGATTATTTTTCGGTTGAAGAGTGTTGGTTACAGGAAATGGTGCAGACTTATGCAATGAGTTGGTACAAGGTATCTACTTTTCAATAAAAAAAAGAAGCAGCTAAATTTCTAGCTACTTCAAACTTGTAATCTTTCTTACTTCTTTATGAATTGAAGAATCGTTTCTACTTACCTAATCGAATAGAGATCAAAATTCGATTGGCATAACATCAGTTATTAGAATGTCTTCAGTTATGAAATTGCCCTCAGTTTTGAACGAATCATCAATTATGAAAATATCGTCAATCATTAGAGTACCATCAGATGTCATAAAGTTTCCAACGTTCACATCAATGATTAATTCATTCTTACCGTATTTCACAGTAATTTTTGTCGTACCTTCAATCTTTTTCGGTCTTACTAAACCATTCAATACAGAAACCACTTTTTTGTCTTCTACATAATATTTTGCGGCACTTGTAACATCTCTTTCTGTTACTGTCCCATCTGGTGCTGTTGTTACTTCTGTAATGATTAGTTGTACTTCATGATTAAGGTTCAGATTTAGTTCTGTATTGCTTGCAACAAGTGTTACTTCAGGTTCTGTTACAATCACATTTACAGTTAATTCTACTTTATTGTATACGACTGTGATTGTTGTACTACCTGCTGCTTTTGCTCTTACTAAACCGTTCGAGACAGTAGCCACTTTATTATCTGCTACTTGATATTTTGCAGCAGTTGTTACATCTCTTTCAGTTGTTTTCCCATCAACTGAAGTTGTTACTTCTTTAACAGTTAGTTGTGCTTCTTGTCCAGCTCCCAATTCAAGTTGCGTTTGGTCTACGCTGATTGTCACTGTAGGTTCTTTCACAATGACATTTACAATTAACTCATTTTTTCCGTACTTGACAGTGATGGCTGTTTCACCTGCTGCTTTTGCTCTTATTAATCCCTCGCTTACAGTAGCTACTTTATTATCTGCTACTTTATACGTAGCGTTTTGAGTTACATTTTTTTCAGTTGTTTTTCCATCTGCAGTTGTTGTGATTTCTTTAATCGTCAGTTTTGATTCTTTTCCAGCTTCCAATTCAACCTGTGTTTTATCTGTAGTCAATGTCACTACCGGAACTGTCACATTTACATCTACAGTTAGTTCGTTTCCACCATATTTCACTGTGATTGTTGTATTTCCTTCATTTTTAGCTCTTACTAGACCATTTGTTACAGAAGCCACTTTACTTTGTGCAACTGTATAAGTTGCTAAGTTTGTAACGTTAGTTTCTTTTGTTTTACCGTCTGCCCCTGTTACGACTTCTTTAATGACTAGTTGCGCTTCTTTACCTGGTTCCAAACCGAGTTGTGTTTTGTTTACTGTCAATGTCACAACTGGCTTTGTAACCGTTACATTTACCGTTAGTTGATTTTTACCATACTTCACAGTAATTGTTGTACTTCCAGCTTCTTTTGCTGTTACTAAACCATTCTTTACAGAAGCTACATTTCCATCCGCTACTTCATACGTTGCAGCTTTTGTTACATTTGTTTCCTTTGTAGTTCCATTTGGCAATGTTGTTACTTCTTTTATCGTTAATTGTGACTCTTTTCCAGATTCTAACGTGATATCTGTTTTGTTTGTCGTTAACGTTATACCACGTTCAGTAACCGTCACATTAACCATTAACTCATTTTTACCATACTTCACTGTAATCGCAGTGCTACCTGGATTTTTAGAAACGATCAAACCATTCTTTACAGAAGCAACGTTGTTATCTGATAATTTATACGTAGCAGCTGTTGTTACGTCTTTTTGTTTTGTTGTTCCGTCTGCTGCTGTTGTTACTTCTTTAATGACTAATTTCGCTTCTTTTCCAAGTTCTAAATCGAATTGTGTTTTGTTCGCACTTAGTGTTACAACGGATTCTGTAACCGTTACATTGACCAGCAATTCATTTTTCCCGTATTTAACAGTAATTGTTGTTGCCCCAGCATTTTTAGCCTTGATTAAGCCATTCTTTACAGAAGCAACATTGTTATCTGCTACCTTGTACGTAGCTGCTTTTGTTACGTCTTTTTGTTTTGTTGTTCCGTCTGCTGCCGTTGTTACTTCTTTAATCACCAATTGTGATTCTTTACCCTTTTGCAAATCAATTTCAGTTTTGTTTGCATTCAGTGCCACACCTGGTACAACAACTTCAGGATCCACTACAGTTACATTTACTTTTACTTCATTTTTACCATGAGTAATGGTAATTGTCGTAGAACCTTGTCCCACTGCAGTTACCACTCCGTTTGAAACCGTTGCAACCATTTCATCAGCAACAACATACGTTGCCTCAGTAGTTACGTCTTTGTTCGTAGGATCTCCTTTTTCTGGAGTTGTCGTTTCCGTAACAGTTACTTGGCCCTTTTCACCTGACTTTAATTTTAGTTCTGTAGGGTTAACTGCCAGTGTTACGACTGCTTCAGGTTTTTCTTTTTCAAAAATTAATGCTTCTCCAACATTCCCCGCTTCATCTTTTACGATAACTTTCACAGCTTCTGTCTCGTCTGTTACAGGGAATGTGAATGTACCATCTTGTGCTAGATTGAACGGAACAGCTTCAGCCTCTTTTCCGTTAATCGTTGGAATATAAGACGCATGTAGCTTTTCATTTAAGTCAAATTCCATTCCATACAAATATAATTCTTCATTATAGTCTAGATATTTATCAATTACTTTACCAGTTGCGACTTTTTCAGTAACTGAACCTGTAATTTCTGGTTTTGTTGTTTTTACGATAATAGGTCCAACATAGTCACTTATGATCTCTGAAGGTGCCTGTGCTGTAAAGTCGATAGTATACAAACCATCTGGAATCGTTGTTGCAGGTGCACCGCTCCATGGTCTGTACTGACCCGCTACATTTAACGTATACGATCCTTTTCCAAGAGAAGTAGCACCATGTAAATAACCAATGTAACCATCCCCATATTCTCCACCTTCAGGATTCATAATATCCCAAACTTCGATATAGTTAGTTGCTACATCGCCTGTCAGTGTGAATGAAAGTACTGCCGAATCTTTCACACCGTCTTTATTAAAGGATAGGTCTGTTTCAGTTATATCCATATTCGTAATTGCTACTGAAGCTGCTTCACTAAAGTCTGCCGCAAATGGCAAGGAGATTGCAGAATCTCCACCGTTAATGTGGATAGATCCTAAAATTTCTGAACCTTTTGGAGCTGTAGCTTTTGAAGCTGTTAATGTAACATTTAGCAACTGCTCTCCAGCTAAAGTAAATGTCGATTGATCAACAGTCACTTGAGCATCCCCAAATGACTTAGTAACATCAACTGTCACACTATAATCCCCACCGCTACCCTTCGTATCTTTTACAAGAATTTGTTTTGTAACAGATACATTTTCAGATAATGACTGAGGACCGAATGTCACAGTACCTTTCAAGTTATCAACAATTGATCCACTTCCGTCTAACACTGCTTTATCAAGTGCATAGGCAAGTACACTTGGGTGTGCAGCAGCATATGCGTCTACTCGACCAGCACCTTGAGCGAATACATCATATTTAGATTGATCAAGTACTTTCGCCGTATTCGAAAGTGCAACTTTTACATCAAACGCATTCCAATCCGGGTTTGCCTGTTTTACAAGCGCAACAATACCCGCGATATGCGGAGTAGCCATTGACGTACCTGTTTTACGGTCATATGCCTGGTCATAATTTACGTCAGGAAAATCCGCTTTGTACATTGGAATTGTCGACATAATATTTGTACCAGGTGCACTTACATCTGGTTTAATATCAAAATTCGGTGTGGATGGTCCACGTGAACTCGAGTCGTTTACATCATCACCTGCTGTTTGAGTGGAGCCGAAGTTACCAAAAGTAATCGTTCCTGCTCCCTCTTTTAATGCTGCTCGAATTGCTTCTCCATCTATTTGAGACATATCATATGATGGTAAGAATGCAAATGAATCCCCTAGGAATGTTCCAGATGGATTTGGCGCATTTGAACCACCCGCAAAGTTATGGATAATCGTTGCGATTGCACCCTGTTCTTTTGCATAAGCAATTTTATCAACAAATGCAATTCCTCCACGAGAAATCAATGCAACCTTCCCGTTAACGTCGATTCCAGTATAATCTTTTGCTTCCCCGTTTCCAGGAACAGCAACAATTTCAAACTCACCTTGAAGTTGTGTCGCTAAATCTTGTCCAAATGTTGTCCCCATCAATTGCAATTGTTTCGTCAAATTATAACTTCCAACTGCGACATTGACTTGTCCATTATGCATTACCTCTGGGTTCGTTGTATTACCTACTGCAATTCCTAAACGACCTGTTGCTGGCGTACCCATTGTGCCACGATTAGGACCATCATTACCTGTTGCTACGACAGCAATTGTTCCAGCCATCATCGCATTATTTATAGCAAACGATCCACTATCTGTCTCTGTGTTAGCCCCTCCACCTAGTGAAAGGTTTATGACATCCATCTTTTCAATGACAGCTGTATCAATTGCTTTCACAATACCAGAACTAGATCCACTTCCATATGCACCGAGCACACGGTATGCATATAAATCCACTTTAGGTGCAATTCCTTTAATACCATATTCGTTCGCACCGATTGCAGCGATTGTCCCTGCTACGTGCGACCCATGTGACGTATAGAACGCACTTCCTCTTTCATTAAATTCAGGAACATTCGCTGGACGTTCCACAGGTGAAGTTTCCGATGCATCATCATCGGCACGATTTTTTGTATAAGTAGAGGAATTAGGAATAAAGTTTTTTCCACCTTTATAGATTCCCGCAAACTCTGGATGATCTGCATCGATTCCTGTATCAAGTACAGCAACTTTAATGCCTTGTCCTTCAAATCCTTCGTTCCAAAGCTTTTCAATGCCTAGGAATGAATTACTTGTATTCATCATTGCATCCACTTGCGTTTCTTTCAGTGGATTCGATGACGTAGTTGGTTTCGTTTTTAATGGTTGTTCTAGCGCATGAACAATTGTGTCAGGCTCTACTAGCGTAATGCCTTGAATTGTTAGGAGTTTGTCCAGGTCATCCGCTTTTACTGTTGCTGCAAATCCATTTAATACGGTATCGAATGTATATCCTTGCTCAAAATTTATATTTTTTATACTTAACTCTTTTTGTACAAAAGCTTGCTGTGATTGGACTTTCGTTCGTAATTGACGTTCTTGTGAGGAAGAGAAAGCTTTCCCACTTAAGTTGTGTATACCTTTTTCAAGAGCGACCGGTTTCTCAGATAAGTGAATGATTACTGCAACGTCTTGATTACCAGATAGACCTTGTAACTCTTTGTGTAGTTTCGGTCCACCATCTAGCACATTTAATTGATCGGCAATCGCTGCCTTTAATTGCATCGTGCTTTCGCTTTGTGTTGTTGGTTTAAATGGTTTTAATTCGTTTGCTGATGCAGCTTGTATTGGACTAAATAACGAAAAAATCATAGCTAGTACTAAGAAAGAACTAAATAATCGATTAATAAATTTCTTCTTCATTAAATACCCTCCTAGGTACAGATTATTTTTCTATATGATATTCTAATTTTGTCCACCTTACTTGCTACTAGTATTCTATAAAGAACACATCCTTCCTAATATAAAGAATTTCAATTCTTGTAAATTGGTACTTTGCCAATGTATGTCCCACTCTACTTTTCTATGACTCAATATGACTTAGACTAGTATTTTCAATTTAAGATGCCCTCTGCAAATCTGTCGAATCATACTTGTTCCAAATTAATTCAACCCACTCCGGATGATCTATAAACGGATTACGATTGCCTTGCCATTTGAAGATAACCTCATTTCGATTTCTCTCAAAATCGTCTACAGGATCCATTACATGCCACTCTAATAGAACTGAAAGCTTTCCATGATATGGAGCCGACCCGTTATTAAGTTTGTCGTTCAATTCAAGATCGACACGGTCGCCTGTTTCATATCTAGTAGCCATGTAAAATAGGATTCTCGCTACGTCACCTTTGACGTGATCAGGTGGTTCCCAAGAACTTGATTTTTTGAAGCATCCTTCACAGCCTTTAACAGCACTTCCACCGTTGTCAAAATCAAGATTGCCTCGGGCACTATTCACCTGAACATCCGTCGGGCGTAGGTGATGGATATCCGTCCCCGGTCCTTTACTTGTACCGAAGTTACCATGGGATTTTGCCCAAACATGCTCGCGATTCCAGTCTCCCACATTGCCGCCGTTCCGATTTTTTGAGCGCGACTCATTTGAGTAAAACAGGATTACGTTATTTACATTATTCGGATCTTCGTCAGTTTCCCGTAACGCTTCCCACACTTCCGAATAATCAAGCTGTTTATGATCTGAAATAATGTTGTGAAGGGACGTTTTTAGTGCTTGACCTTCTTTCCCAATCGCATCTTTATAGTAGTCATCAGCTGGTATTGGTGGTGACACCTCATCCGTCACCGTTACGCTGAAACTTTGTGAGACTGACTTTGCTCTATCGCTTGCCGTGACACCAACGATATGGCTACCTTTTTCGAGCTTAAGTGTTAATATCTCACTTGTAAGATTGACAGTCCCTTTCGTTGTAGAATATAGCAGTTTATCTCCGTTTGGATCTGTAAAATGGTCGGAGAGTGCTATCGAAAGAGTCTCGCCTATTTTCACTTGTTGATTGTTAATTGCTTTTTTAATCACAGGTGCTTCATTATTCGTTGGGTTATAAATCTGCTTCCCATTCGAATCATAGAATACGATATTTTCCGAATTAGCCCCTGCAACAAACTCGATTTTCTGGATGTTTTCGGCACCCTTAATGGCAACTTTATTTGGACCCTCGACTGTGATATGACCTATCGTTGTGCCTTTCATGTCAACTCTTATTCCATTTTTCTTCGGTTGCAAAATAACACGATTCGTTTTGAACCCTTCACCAATTAATTCAGCATAATCCCCTTTGAGATAAATGCCATCCTTCAACTTTGTAGCTGCATCCATATACACCGAGACACTCGGTTCTGCTATGACTACTTGCTTTTTCTTCTCGTTTACTAAGTTATACTCTTTTCCAATTGGCGACGGCTCCCAAACAACTGGCGAATCGAATCCAATTTGTACTAATATCGGATCATGGTCACTTGCACGCCCCGCCATATCCGTGAAGTCGGCATTAATATGCAATATGTCGATTTCTGTTTGTTCGACTAATTTATTGGATACTAAAATATGATCTAACACTTGTGAATTCCCTTGATACACATACGAATAGCGATCGGATGTTTCTACTTTATTAATCATATTCGTCATTAGATCGCCTTCATGAATTTTTAAGCTCTCAGAGAACTGGAAGTCGTTGAAGTCGCCAACAGATACAACATTTGCTTCTGGATTTTTAGTTTTAATATCTGCAATAAATTGATGGACAACGTTCGCAATTTCTCTTCGTTGCACTTCACTACCATAGATTGGTGGTTGCGTCGATCCGAATAATGGCGTATCGCCTGATTTTGAATTCCAATGATTCGCTATAACAATGACAGATTCCCCTTGGAACTCAAACTGTGCAACTAACGGTTTACGGCTACTTTTAAATGCTTCATTGTTCGGCTCAATACGACCTGGATTATACGTTAACTTTCCATTTTCATAACTGACCGCGGTCGTAGCATCCCCGTGAGGAACTCCTTCTGTTAATTTCACACGTGCCGGATTGTAAAGAAAACCTACTCGAATATTAGCATTCGGTTGTCCGCCATCCTCGTTGTTCACCGGATCAATATTGATGTATTCATACTGGGCGCCACCTGCATCTTTGATCGCTCGAATCAAACGCGTATAACTCGCATCTGCCTTTGAATCTCCATTGTCTGGACCGTTATTATCCTGAACTTCCGTAACGCCGATGATGTCGGGATTTTGCATATCTATTGCGATAGCTCGCGCCAGTTTTCTTTCTTTGTCTACAGTTGTTGTTTGATTGTTATTGGAGAAATTCTCTAAGTTGTAGGAGGCGATTGTTAATTTATCCTCTGCTTTAACAATCGTTGTTTTTTCTGGCGAAGCATTTCCTTTTGTATGCGCTGCTTTCATTTCATCTAAGGAAACGTAAATCTTATAGTTTTGGAATGAATAACCAACTACCCCAGTAATCGGGCCATTAAATACGTCACCCGTTGCCACTTCGAAATCTCGTCCTGGACCATTCGGCTCTAAACGAAACTGAACGCGATTGGCATTTTGGTTGTTTTGTTCCAACAAAACACCGCCATGTAGCGTGTTTGTTGCTGCGCTTTCAAGGACCGTAACCAAATCACCATGCTCTTGAGGTGCAATTGCTTTCACATGACCAACTTGTACACGCATGCCTTCTAAACTTTCCCAAAAGTCAATTGCGTCGACATCTGGGTTAAAAATCGCTAAGTAATCACTATCGATATGCTCTTTTGGTAAATTGGTTTCATCAATAATAATTGGGTTAGGTAGTGCCACATCTCTTTTTAGAACAGCAACTCTCCCACCTTGATCATTACGGACATTGATTTGTGTTACTTTCATATCTGTCTGCTGTCGATCATCGAATCCGTCAATGGCGAATTCACTTACTTTTCCTGTGACAGATACGTGATCCCCAACTTGAATTGGCCAAGCATTTCGTCCACTGTAAAGAATAATCGCCTCAGACGTATTAGGATCGTTATCCATTAATTCATCAGGTGTTTGAATGTGGTAGTACGTAGAACCGCTTAATGTGAATGAATACGTAACGACCCCTTCAATTCCTTCTACCACTTGATTATTAAATGGAGACGTATGACCTTCACCTTGAATATCATGAATTTGAAGACTTTCAGCTATCACATAAGTGTACGTACTCACTTCACTAAAGCGATGATCCCCGGTTTTCACAACCGCTTTAAGTACAGTGTCCTCTGTAATTTCGATTGGAGTTGTATACGCTACACCGTTTTCAATAGGATCAATTCCGTCCAACGTATATAAAATTTGTGCATTTATCGTTCCAGTAGTCAATGTAATTGTTGTCTTGCCGATAAAAGTCCCACTACTAGGATTCGCTAAAACAGGTTGAACAATTGTGCGATCTACGACAATATCGGCAATGGATCGAGGTATTACTTGATAATCGTTATCGAACTGCTGGACAATGCCCGTAATCGCATCATATGCCGTTCCAACTGATAAACCTAAAGAGGCATTTTCGTCTCGAACAAGAAATTCATGCCCATCTGTCGCAACATAATTTGCCCAGCCACTTCCAGCCTGCTCTTCAGAAAGAGTGACATTGTGGATCGTTACAAGTTGTGATTCGTTCGATTCCAATACTTCTGCACCTGTAATAATTTTCGGCGTAGGTGCTTCACTATTTTCGATTTTCTCTACAATTGTCGCCCCATCTAATTGAAGCAACCCACGGAAATCCGCCAATGTACCCGTTAATATGACCTCATCCCCAATTTTCACATTCAAACTGGTAGGCCTAACTGCAATACCACCTGTCGCATCTTGGATTGAAATTGTATTTTTCAAGATTGCAGCGACAGTCCCTTTAATTGCAACGGTTTCACCAACAGGTAGTGCACGTGCATCAGCAATCGGTAGAACATCTGTTGGTTCCGGTTCTCCCGGAGTAGATCCATCCATTTCATGGAACCCCAAATACTCGAACGTATCTTTGGGATAAACACTCCACTCTTCATCCCGATTAAAAGCATCGTTCGGCATTGAATCGCCTTCCATTACTGTAGCTTTTCGAACTAACGTTACATCAGT
Source organism: Solibacillus cecembensis (assembly GCF_050272495.1). Lineage (NCBI taxonomy): Bacteria > Bacillati > Bacillota > Bacilli > Caryophanales > Caryophanaceae > Solibacillus > Solibacillus cecembensis. The sequence continues at coordinate 72,702 of NZ_JBNNMF010000002.1, forward strand.
TCCCCAGTTACTTCTTGCTCCCACTTGTCCAAAAGAATCAATGATGTCTTCTGATTTTTTTAAAACAATAGCATCATCACCATTGAAATTAATAACACTTACGTTTTCAAGGTTCCCCTTACTTCTTAATTCAGGTACTGCATCTCGATGATAGATTACATATGTTTCTCCATTATTTAGACTTCCCGATAAAGCCAGTACTGCTGAGGCAGTTTCCGCACCATTCGCATACAACTCTAGTGAATAGGCACTCAAGTCAACAGTCGTCCCCGTCCCGTTATACAGTTCGAGAGCTTTATTGAAACTGCTCCCCTCCACATACTCAGAAATAAATAGTTCTGAAACATTTGAAGTACTCATAGCCGTTACTGTTCGTGGAAAGGCTGGTGTTATTAAACTCACAACTAAAATGATCGACAAAATAATACTCATACAAACTTTCATTTTCGCGCATCCCATTAGAGCTATTCTCCCTTCAACTTTAAATTGATGAAGCACTATTCATGTACAAAAACGGAAACCCAACCTAACGTAATAATGTACCATCGCTCCCTTTTTATTTAATCGCATCGAATATTAAAAAATTCATATGCCCTATATTAATGGTAGCATTGTCATTAGATGAACTCCATGAGACCTTTTGAGAGCTTTTGTTATATTTTGGATATATCAAAAAATAGTATTCAACAGTAATTTTCTCAATCTAGTATTATTCACGAAAATTAGTCAAATTCTCACAGATACATAAGACACCTATGAATTCATTTCACAGAGTCTAGGGCAAAAATAAAAGAAATCCTATGCAACCTCTCACATTGGACTTCCTCACTCTAGAAACACTCAACGCATTTTTATGAGTTGTATTAAATTGTTAGTATAGTTTGCCCACACGGTGCACGGTTTATCAACGTATATGCTTATATGTATTTGATGATAGGTGGACAATTTATGACATGGTTAGCGAAGCATTAGGCTACGCGGCATTTCTTTTCTGTTGAAGAAGTATTCGTTACTTCTTCCTTTCTGTTACATCCCCCTTCAAATCTCTCATCAAATTTTAATAATTTTCACATTATTCTTTCACACTCATCATTTATACTAAATAATAACAACAAAAGGAGGAGAATTAATATGAAGAAAATGATCTTGATACCGGCATTGGCTGGGGTGCTTGCGTTAAGTGCGGTTGCAATGACAGGATACACAGTAGAGGCAGCGACAAATGGTTTATTAACGATGGAGAAAGCGAGAGCGATTGCTGTAAAATCAGTCGGTGGTAAAGTAACAGAAATTGAATTAAAGCGTAAAAAGTCAGGCAGTATGTATGAAGTTGAAGTTCAATCAAAAGGTTTCGAATATGATCTTGATATCAATGCAAAAACAGGGAAAATTTTACGTACAGACAAAGACGACCTAGATGATATGGATGACGATGATGTCATTGTATTTACTAAAAAATTCATAACGCCAGAAGCTGCTGAAAAAATTGCACTGAAAAAAGCAAAAGGTGCGATCGTAAAAGTAGCATTGGAAAATGACGATAATCGTGTCATCTATGAAATCGAAATGGAAGATGGCTTATATGAATATGATTTCGACATCGACGCGATTTCAGGAAAAATCTTGGAATTTGAAAAAGATAAAAAAAATGATTAATATAAAGGGCTGTTCCTTAACAGCCCTTTTTGTCTAGAACTTTCAAATCGCACTTCCTTCATCTAATCTCATTCCAAAAATAAAAGTCCTTCACAGCCTTAGCCATGAAGAACTTCCCCTCATTTTGTTTTAAGCATTTCAAAAACTTGTTCCACGTCTTTGTCACCGCGCCCCGATAAATTGACGATTAATATGTCCTCTTTCGATAATGTAGGTGCTAATTTTAACGTGTATGCAATGGCATGGGCGCTCTCAAGTGCTGGAATGATCCCTTCGCTTTGAGATAATACTTGAAACGCATCGAGTGTTTCGGCTCCCGTCACCTTTACATATTCTGCTCGACCCGTTACTTTTAAATAGGAATGTTCTGGGCCAACACCAGGATAATCTAACCCTGCCGCAATGGAATACGTTGGTTTTGGATTTCCTTCTTCATCTAAAAGCGTCAAACATTTAAATCCATGGATCACCACTGGAACACCTTCTGTTAATGAAGGGGCTTCCGCTGGCTCTACACCGATTAATCGCACATTCTCTTCCTCAAGGTAATGAGCGAATGCGCCAATGGCATTACTTCCACCGCCTGTGCATGCGACTACTGCAGTTGGCAACTTGCCTTCCTTTTCGAGAATTTGGCGTTTGGATTCCTCACTGATGATGGATTGAAAGTGCTTTACCATTGTCGGGAATGGGTGTGGTCCAACTACCGACCCCATTAAATAAAACGTATTTTCATAGTTTTCTACTAAGTCATCTAACGCTGCATCTACTGAATCTTTCAAGCGACCTTGCCCTTTATCAACTGCTATAACCGTTGCCCCTAACAACTCCATACGAAATACGTTTAAAGCTTGACGTTCTGTATCTAATTCCCCCATATAAATTGTACATGGGATGTCAAATAATGCACACGCAGTCGCCGTCGCAACACCATGCTGCCCCGCCCCGGTCTCTGCAATGATACGCGTAGCTCCCATACGTTTTGCAAGTAAAATTTGGCCTATTACGTTATTGATTTTATGAGCGCCTGTATGATTCAGATCCTCACGTTTCAAATAAATTTTCGCTCCACCTAACTTTTCTGTTAAATTGGCTGCAAACGTCAATGGGTTTTCTCTACCTACAAACTCTTTCAGATAATACTTGTATTCCGCTACAAATTCCTCGTCGTCTTTATAACGATTAAATTGCTCCGCTAAGACATTTAATACGTTTTGTAATGCAGGAGGTACGAAACTGCCGCCAAACTCTCCGAAAAATCCAACTTGCATTTCTACTTTTTGCTCTAAATTTACACTAATCAAGTCTCCTTTTCTACTGAACGAGATTATCTATTTATATTCCTACAAGTATTACTATATTCTGCAAAGACAAAATCAGTTGAAATACTACATTAATATTAAAATTCGACGCTTATTATGAATAGTTTTTTTTAAGTAATCTTCACACAAACCTTCATACATTCAGGTTGTGGTACCCAGTGCAGGTTCTAACACCCTATACATGAAGCAAAAAAATGTTGTATACTTGTATTACAAATATTATTACTTACTCAATAGGGGGAATAAAATGAACGATTATTCAATTTGGTCATTAATGATAGATATTAGTATCGTATCTGGTTTGCTGTTAGTAGGAACTATTTTACGTGCGAAAATAAAATGGATTCAAGCTCTATTTTTACCGGCTAGTATTATTGCTGGTTTTATCGGACTAGCTCTTGGACCGAGTGGAGCAGATATACTCCCGTTCTCAGATCAAATTTCTACATATCCAGGACTATTAATTGCCATCATATTTGCCACGATTCCAATAGGAAGTTCGAAGGTTAAAATAGGAGAAATCATTGGCCGCATTAGAGATATGTGGTCCTATTCAATGTTACTCACATTGTTAATGTGGGGTGGCGGTGCCATATTTGGCCTTTTAATCATTGGTCAAATCTTTACGGACTTACCAAGTGGATTTGGCTTAATGTTAGGAGCTGGATTTTTAGGCGGACATGGTACAGCAGCCGCACTTGGAGATGCCTTTAGTTTACATGGCTGGGAAGAAGCGATGGATCTAGGTATGACATCCGCTACTGTTGGGATATTAGTTGCTGTCTTAGGCGGAATACTTATTGTAAAAAGAGGTACCGAAAAAGGACAAACACAATTCATTTCGAGTTTTAGAGATCTTCCTTCTGAATTGCGTTCAGGGTTAATTAAACCTGAGGATCGTACAAGTATAGGTAATGAGACCGTATCATCGAGCTCGATTGATCCTTTAGTTTTACATTTATCTATCGTTGCATTTGTTGTTGGGATTGCTTATTGGGTAACGCAAATGTTAGGTTCTCTTTTACCAGGGATTTCTGTACCTTTACTTAGTATCGCCTTTGTTGTAGCATTACTTTTCCAAATGTTAATAAGAAAAGTAAAGGCTGACGCTTATGTCGATCAGCAAACAATGACTCGAATTGGCGGAAGTGCTACCGACTATTTAGTTGTCATCGGGATTGCTTCTATTAATGTCGTAGTCGTGATGGATTATGCTATCCCATTAATTATGCTATTTATTTTTGGTACAATTTGGGCTTATCTAATATTTAAGTTTATCGGACCAAACATATTCAAAGATTTTTGGTTTGAGAAATCCTTATTCGGCTGGGGTTGGAGCACAGGAACCGTAGCAATGGGACTTTCACTTCTTCGTATTGTCGATCCTGATTTAAAAAGTAAAACCTCAGATGATTATGCTTTATCCTATATAGGCATGGTTCCCGTTGAAATTATGATTATTACTTTTGCACCGATACTCGTTTCCATAGGATTACCTTGGGTTCTACCTATTACCCTTCTTGCTAGCGGAATAGCGATCATCGTCGCCTATAAGTATTTTGGGTTATGGGGCTTAGCTGCAAAAAGAAAAGAAAAACACTAAAAAAATAAGCTAATTCTCGACAAAGCCTCTCATTTCTACTATTATTTCCGTGTTATAATAGTAGAAATTGAAGGGCTTTTATAATAAAAGGAGAATCCGCGATGATCGTTAGAAAACGTGTATCTGATCAAGTTATAGAAGAAATTAAAAATAAAATACAATCTGGCGAGTTCCCAATCGACTCAAAGCTCCCGTCAGAAAATGAATTAGCCAAAATGTTTAATGTGAGTCGGGTCCCAATACGTGAAGCGTTGAGTGCATTATCTTCTCATGGAATCATCGAATCCATCCATGGTGGTGGGAGTTGGGTTCGACCTAAGCCTTTTGAAAAGCTCATCGATCAATCTTTAATCGATGTTATCTCATCCAAACAAATTATCGATTTGCTGGAAATGAGAATCATCCTTGAAACAAAAGCAACCTTTTTAGCAGCACAACGGCATGATGATAATGACTTACAAAAAATGGAGCAATCGCAAGAAGTACTTCTGAAGGAGCTCGAACAAACAAGCGAAATTAACAATGAATCCGAGTTCCTTTTTCATCAAGCAATCGTTCATGCTACCAAAAATGAAGTGCTAATTCGGACATTAGAAAATTTGTTTGATTTATACAATCGAGCATTAAAAGCCTCACTACCTACCAATTCAATGATAGCAGGTAGCAATAAACAAGTTTACGAAGAACACCAAGCTATTTTAAAGGCTATTTCACTTCGAGATGCTGAAGGAGCAGAAGCAGCAATGTTTCAGCATTTATCCAACAACTTAGAAATGCTACAAGCTAGGTATGCTAAATTTAATTAGCATTCGATTGAATTGCTTAAGTAATGTTGAACTACGCCAGCTTTTATAATTGGGCGTAGTTCAGACATTCTTTCAAGTGGCTGTATTGTTTATGCACCCGCTACTCGGTATTCGTATTTATAACCGTTTAATGATTTCTGTTACTTCTTCAAGGGAATAGCCGATCAATAACGCTAACGCATCTAATTCAATTCCCTTTCTCCCACACGCATTGAATGCTTCCAGTAAATTTTCCATCTCTCATCGATTAGTCCAAGCAGCAATAACCAGCGCTCTAAATCGGATTCACTATAAGAAGAATTCAAAGCAATACGCGCAAATGGCAAAAAACGCATATGAACAAGTGATGCCTGGAAAGAGAGAGACAACGATTAAGTATGAGAATTAATAAAAATAATCTGACTTTATAGCCCGCTGTCTAAATTTTTTAGATGATTGGCTATTTTTTTGTACTATATATTTGAATGCATTGTTCGCGTAGTTGATCTACCGTATTTAGTTGAAAATGCATAAAGAAAAGCCCCATTCAAGATTTATTTCTCTCACATAGGACTTCCTCCATGCCAACTACATACAATGTATTTTCATTAATTGTAGTTTATTGTTTGCGCACCCGGTGCATAAAATTCTAATGCTTGTCTTCACTTGGACTGCCCAAGTTTAAAAGTTCAAATAAAATTTTAGCATGATCCGTGTTATCCTTTAATCCCGCAAAACGTTCTTTCAATGGACCAAATGCATAAACAGGTACGTCTTCACCTGTATGTCCGCCTGTCGTCCAACCAGTAAATGAATGTTTATCGAATATGGCTTTGATCGCCGTTTCGATATCAGCTGCTTTTTCCCCAGCAGCTTTTACAGTAGCAATTTCTTCCGCTGTTAATGGTAAAAGCGTTTGATCAATATACATTTTTAATGTATTTTCAACATCGGCACCACCCGCTATTATTCCAGTAAGAAACTCAGGTGTTCGCTTAGCTGCCTTGATCGCATATGTGGACCAATCATAGCTTCCGTTAGCCCCAATCGAAAATCCACCTGTTGAATGGTCTGCTGTTGTAATAACTAATGTTTGTCCATCTTTTTCAGCAAAATCAATCGCGGCTTTAAATGCTTTTTCAAAGTCTTCCATTTCACTCATCGTACCTACAACATCATTCGCGTGGCCAGCCCAGTCAATTTGACTACCTTCTACCATAAGGAAGAAACCATTATCGTTTTTTACTTAGACGATCAATCGCTGTAGTTGTCATATCCGCCAGTGATGAGACTTCATCTGTACGATCAATCATTTTAGGCAGTCCACCATCTGCTAATAAACAGACTACTTGATCGTTGCTATCTTTTAACAAATCTTCTTTCGTTGTCACGTAACTAAAACCATCCTGTTTGAAAGAGTCCGTTAAATTAACATCCGAACGAACAAAATTCGATTTCCCCCCACCAAGTAGTACGTCAATTGTATGTTTATCGTTAATGCATTCATAGTAGTAGTCGTCTGCAATTGCGTCCATGTTTTTTCGGCTTTCATTGTGAGCACCGAATGCAGCAGGTGTGGCATGTGTAATTTCAGAAGTTGCGACAAGACCTGTTGATTTTCCAGCTTCCTTAGCCGCTTCTAAAACTGTTTTGACACGAGATTTGTCATTATCAACCGCGATTGCATTGTTAAATGTTTTAATACCAGATGACATAGCTGTTGCTGCAGATGCCGAATCTGTAATGGATTCCTTTTCATCTTCTGGGTATGTCATTTGCTGACCGACCAAATACTTATCGAATTCTGTTCATTCAACAATAGGCGTTGATGGATTATCTTTGAAATAACGGTAGGCAGATGTATATGAAACCCCCATACCATCACCAATTAAGAAAATGACATTTTTCACTTCGGACTGATTATTCGAAGTTGTTTCTTGAGCCTGTACGATCAGCTGAGAACCTGGACCGATTAAACTTCCGAACAATACCGTTGAAAGAACAGCGAAAGGTAAAGCTTCTTTAAAAATCTTCTTTTTAAACATGAAACAAACTCCAAAAAGTTTATTTTATAATGAAAACTATAAAGCGAGATTGTTAGTGCCATATAAAAGCCGTGTAAATTTTTGTTAATCTCAACGATTTATGCACACGACTTAAGTCGAATGATTCGGCTGAATTCCATTTTCGCCTGCCGCTCATCACCGTTCATTCCTTCATATAAAGATAATCCACAATGCCAAAATTTATAGTTTCCTTAACAACAAAAAAAGCCCGATGCAAGATTAACTCTCACATAGGACTTCCCCAAGCTCTAATAGCGCTCAATAGATTAACAAAGTTGTGGGAGCTTTACCATATCGGTTGGATTCGATAACTGAATTTCAATTCGGGAGTAGGTTTGAAGGGGGTCATGTAGGCTTATTTTGAGCATAATCGGATTTTTGAGGTAAATCAAACTAATTATTGAAAATGACTTTTAACCATCAAAAAAAGCTCTTCACAGCTATTCATAGCCATGAAGAACTTTCTTTGTATTTTTATGAATTGTAGTGTATTGTCTGGATTGCTTGTGCACCCGGTGCATGTAACATTACATTAGTATTTAGAAACACTCATTGAATTTCTGCTATCATTATAGAATGCACCTATTGCTTTATTCTCGTAAACATCAAATACATTACCTGAGATTTCAGCATTTCTGTCATAATACCAAATATCACGCGCAATGCCATTTACATAATTCGTTAAATCTTCTTTTTTCAAGTTCTTCCAATTATTAAAGTCAGTATTATCTCTTAAATTAACTTCAATTTGAACATTAATACCACGTCTTTCCTCTTTTAGAACGATATAAGCATTCAAATCCTTTAAAAATCGATGATCTCGATTCAATTGTTTTTCTATTTCTTTTAGAGTAGTATTCGAATTGAAATTATTATTTTTCTCTAATTCTGCAATTCTAGCATCTTTTACTTTAATTGCATTTTCTAATTCAAGGATTTTAGCGTCTTTCGTTTTGCCTGTGTTTTCTAACTCAGCAACTTTAGTATCTTTCGTTTTGACTAAGTTATCTAGTTCCGTGATTTTAGTATCTTTGGTTTTAATTGAAAGTTCTAATTCAGAAATTTTAGCATCCCTTGTTTTAATATATCTTTCTAAATTAGCAATTTCATTTTTAGATTCATTTGGATCAACATTATCTGTAATAAAAATAGATTTAGTCAGTCCATCCCAAAGAACAGTTTTGTTAAGTACAGTTGACAAAGAACGTACAGGTAAATACGTCGTTCCATTAATAACGATTGGCGCAACATCACTACCAGGCACTAAAAGACCATTATTTAAAATTTTAATTTGTGGGTTAACTTCAACTTTTTTCGTTACTTCAGCAGCTTCCGATACACCCGTTTGTGAAAATACTAAAAGACTAGCAATAATCGTTGAAGCAAGACCCTTACTAACTTTCCCAAGTAATTTATTATCCACGTTTTATCACTCCTACTCTACTTTATAAAGTCTATTATACACTCAAATTGGGGTATTTGGTATATTTTATAGGTTCAGAATGGCGTAATTTTAATATTATCAAAAGGTTATTGGATTTTCTTCATGACGCAGAGGATACTATTGCCAATTTTGCATAATAATCTAGAATTAAAAGCCGAATATGAGTCTGAGAATTAGGTAAAAAAAGCCCCCTGCAAGATTATTTAACTCTCACATAGGACTTCCCTCATTCTAACCACATTCAATGTATTTCCATAAATTGTATTGTATTGCTAGAATTGTTTGTGCGCCCGGTGTACGAAATTGTCATAGCCTACTTCACTAAGCGGAACATAGATACCGTACTTTTCCATCATCACTTCTGCTAATCGTTTGAATGCGTTCAAGTTTCATCATCTCCTTTACATGTAGCCTGCTTCTTTTAGTGAGCGGAATGAATTAGATGCTAAAATCAAATGATCCATTACATCAATACCAAGTAATTTACCTGCTTCAACCAATCTCTCGGTCACATCAATATCTTCTGGACTTGGTGTTGTATCATTCGATGGGTGATTGTGAGCAACTACACAACACGCACAATTCGCTAAAATTAAAGATTTCATGACTTCTCTAGGATGAACAATCGATGCATTGATTGAGCCTGTGTGCACCACTTGCAAAAGTTGTGGTTCATTCTTTGTCGACAACCCAAGCACCACAAACTTTTCTCTGTCACTGTCTCCGATGAAATCTCGAATGATGTTTGCTGCATCCTCTGGTGATCGAACACGTCTTCCCTCGAACATCTGTGAACCCTTTCTCTCCAGCACCACATCCACTAACTGAATCCTCTTTGCAGGTACTTCCATTTGCTTCTCCTCCATGTGAACTCCTCCTTGAAAATAAAAAATAGCCATTCACTCCATTTGGAATGAAAGGCATTAATTCATTGCTTCATAATTATATTAACTATTTGAAAGTCGAGTTGTTACGGCTCTAGATATGATCGTAGGCTTGGGAGTAAAAAAGAAAAGCCCATTGCAAGATTTCTCTCGCAAAGGACTCTTCCCTCTAACCGCACTCAATTTATTTTCATAAATTGTAGTGGATTGTTAGAGTTTTTGTGCAATTAGTGCATACTACTAAATAATAATATTATTTAATAGTAACGCCTGCGTTAACTGTAATTGTATTACCTGTTTTATCAGTAACTGTGAATGTAGTTACAGGAGTAGTAGCAGAAATACCAGTACCAGCAAACTTAACAACTACAGATTTCTTATCTGAGCTAATAGAAGCTACAGTACCGTTTGTAGTATTAACTACAACTTTATCGCCAGTAGCAACGTTAAATGCTGAAGTGAATGTAAACGTAACTTGTTGATCAATACCCGCTACACCAGTTGTGCTCGTAGTTTCAACACCATTTACACTATACTTGAATGTAGTATTTTTTGTATCTGATAATTCTAGAGTAGTACCATTAACTACTGCAGTAACTTTTACATTTTGATGTGCATTAATCTTGTAAGCTAAATCTGCTGCATCTTTAAATACTAATGCTTCAGATGCTGTTGCACCACCATGATAAGTAAATGTAACGCCATCTACTTTTACTGTGTTGCCATATACAGAACCAGTAACTACTAAAGCAGTATCAATAGTTGCTGTAGCAGGAGTTGTTACATTACCAGTTGTAGTAATTGTAGCACCAGTTAAAGCAGTAATATAGCTATCTACAAGTACTTTATCAGTAGCTAGACCATTACGAAGTGCACGTACAATTTTAAATGTTACATTACCTTCTGAATCTTTACTATATTGTACTTCAACACCAGTATCATATTTCTGTAATTCAGTGATAAAACCATCTAAATCAGGAATATTAGTGTTATTTTCAGTTACAAACTTAGCATCTTTAAGTGAAATAGCTTTTTTGCCTTTAAATGTTAAAGTTTTAGCTTTAGTATCAACAGAAACTACTTGACCAATGTAACCGTTAGCTACTTCAGTTGATGCAGTGAATGTTGCTGTTGCTTCTTTAGCAGTAAATGCAAAGTCTTTAGCATCTGCTGGGTTTTTAGCAACACCAGTAGCAACTACGCGTACAGATGAAGTTTTTCCATCAACAGAGTTCACTTTTAATTCAGGTAAATCTAACTCACCTGTGAATGATAATGTGATGCTACGGTTTGGAGAAACTGTTTTAACACCAGATTTCGTAGCTACTTCAATATCATTTGAACCTGTATTGAATACAGTGTAAGAAACTGATTTAATTTCAGAAGTAATAACTTTATCACTTTGGTTTACTAATTCTGCTTTGAATGTTGCTACTGCAGCATCCTCAAATTTAGCTAATTTTTTACCGTCTTTATCGTAAGACTTAACTGATGCTCCATCAAGGTAAGCTTCTTGGAAGTAAGAAATTGGTGCAACCGTTTTTGGTTCGCCTTCATCTAATTTACCTTGCTTAGCATCTGATGTATTAATATCAATCCAAGCCACTGGTGTTGCATAATCATTTTTTAAATCAGAAGAGATAACAAATGTTGCTTCACCTTTATCATTTGTTTTTACAGAAATTTGATCTTCTGTCATACCGTCTTTAGCAGTTTGTGGGTAATATACTTCATCATCAGCATTAACGAATTTAGCTTGAGTATTCGTTGAGATTACGCGGTCTAAATTTTCGTTTAATGCAACATTTACGATTTCGTTTTTAGCAACTTTACCGTCTTTATCTTTAACGATAACTTTGTATTCACGACCGTTTTTAGCACCCATTGCAGCTACTTCTCCACCTTCACGAGTTAACTCGATCTTGTAGTCAGCTTGAACAGCGCCGAATGTTACTTTAGCAGTTGTTGCTTGTAAAGCAGATGCTTTATAAGTTTTTTCTTCGTCACGAACAGGGTTTTCTGCAAATACTACTGGAGTTACAGCTGTATTTACACCAGATACTGTAAATGTTGCTTCACCTTTAGAGTCTGTAGTAATTGTAGCTGCTTGTGGTTTAGTATTGTTGTTTAATTGTGCAGCTTTTACACCATTAACTGTTGCGTTTGCTAATTTATCAGAAGTAACGTTCATGTTTTCTAAGAAACCAACGTTAAATGTTTTGTTAGCAACTGCTTTACCAGTTTCTGGGTCTTTGTAAGTCACTTTATAAGTTTTGTTAGCACCGTTGTTAACTGTAGCGCCAGTAGTTACTTCTGTAATAGCAAGGATTGTATCAACACCCCAGAATACATAACCGATAGCAAACTTAGAACGATCTCCAGTTGCATAAGTAGTTACTGTATCTGTAGTTACACCATAACGAGTGTAAGTGTAAGTTGCAATACCTTCAGCGTTAGTGATTGCTTCACCAACTTCTGTTGATTTTACAGCATCGTTAGTATTACCTGGGATAGAGAATGTTACTGGAATGCCAGCTTTAGATGCACCTTCAGCAACTGTTACTTTTGCTTGTACAGAAACTTGTTGACCAAGTTTACCTTGTACTGAAGAAGATACTAATTCTACTTTAGTTGGAACTACAGCAGATACACCTTTGAATGTACCAACAGCTTCACCGTCAACTGTTACTGTGTAAGTTACGTCAGCAGTTTGAGCTGAAGTAGTTAATACTACAGTCTTTTTGTCTGATTGTTTAACAACAGCGTTTGAAACTGTTAAACCTTCGATAGCGAAGTCTAATGCTTTCACATCAGCAACAGCATCTTCAAAAGTTACTTCAACAGTAGTATTGTTAATAGCTTTAACTGAACCAGAAACTGTTTCTTCAGTTGTTTCAAGAGCTTCAGTACGGAAGTACATTACAGCGAATTCTTGACGAGAGATAGATGCGTTTGGCTTTAAGTTACCGCCGTCACCTTTCATTACTTCGTTAGCTACAGCGATTTCTAAAGCTTCTTGAGCCCAAGATTTAACGCTAGCGCTATCTTTGAATTGAGAAAGGTCAGCTGAACCTTCTAAACCGAAAGCATCAACAAGGATGATTGCCGCTTCAGAACGAGTTAAGTTACCAGATGGATTGAATTTGCCAGCGCCTTGACCTTGGAAAATTCCGTTGCTTACTGCAGCGTCGATTGCATTGTAGAACCATGCAGATTTGTTAACGTCGTTGAAGCTAGTAGAACCAGAACCTTCTAAGCCTAAAGCGTTAGTTAAGATTGTAGCTGCTTCTGCACGAGTTACGTTGTTTTTAGGATTAAAGTTACCTTTTTGGTCTCCTTTAATAACTCCACGATCGTTTAAATCTTGTACCGCTTCTTGAGCGAATTGTGAAATTGAATTAAAGTCATTAATTTGAGCAGCTGATGCTACTGGTACGATTGCAGATGCTACTAATGCAGCAGTTGCAGATGTCGCGATAAACTTACGACTCTTGTTTGATTTTGTCATTTAATTTTTTCCTCCTAAATTACCTTTTATCCAGCTTAATACCAGCTTCTCACAATATAAAAGAATACTGTTTTTCGCTACTTATTAAACATAGCACACAAAGGTTTTTTCTAAATGCTCCTAAACTAACTACTAAGGTTTCAGTTTAGTACATTTATTTACTTCTATAATATACCATCTATCATTTTGGAACACAAGGAGATATTTGAGATATTTGAGATAATTTACAGCTTATTATCTTCCCCCTTTTAACAAGGCATGAAACATCTTCCTCAATTCCTTGCATCCTTTGGCAAATGTTAGATGCGTAACAATCTTATCCTATGTTGAAATATATAGCAATATACATGCATAGCAACCAATTAGCCCAAACAACCCTTATTACTAGAAAATATACCCTTCCCTTTCTATTTCTAGTGAATTAATTCTAGTTCTTGATTCGATAGAGAGTTGCGCTCAAATGCCCCTTCTACCTACTTCCATAAGAGTTATCGGCAGTTTATGCGTTTTTTCGATACAAGCCTACAATTTAATATGTGTCTATATTGTGACAAATCAAAAAGTGGTTATTCGCACTGAATAATGCATTTTCGCCATATTAATTCAGCAACTACATTTAACCTATTATAGATATACCTTCCATCGAAGTTGTATTTAGCTTTCATTGCTCCCTTCTATAAATTCGAACGCTTTTAAATATGAATGAACTTTTTCCGTAACGATACGTCAAAGCATTGACTGTATGCTCCTCGACTCCGATTGAAAATCTGTGCTATCTAACTTGATTCAGCTTAGGTTAAACCCGTACGGAATTAAATGCATATTCGATAGTCGTCCTCACAGATAGAAGTGCAAGACTTATGCTTAAGCAAGTTAACTTTCTAGAATACTTTTGTGGTATGATAAATGGCAGTAAAACGCAATGGACTTGCTTCATTTAAAATGGTGAAACTCTAGCCAAGTGTTAGCCGTGGCGTAATGGATATTAAAATAGAAAGGTTGTCATAACAATTATGAAACATGTAAAGATTATGGGTGTTCCCTTCTTACATATAGATCAGCAAAACTTTATTGAGCTATTGGCAGACCGTGTTGAACAAAAAGAAAAAACATTTGTTATTACCGCAAACCCTGAAATTGTCATGCGGGCAAATGAAGAACCCAAATTAAAAAACTATATTAATGAAGCAACGTATATTTGTGCGGATGGAATTGGTGTCGTAAAAGCCGCGAAAATCTTAGGCGAGGACTTGCCAGGACGTGTCACTGGGTATGACACAATGATTGGTCTGTTAAACATCGGGCAACAAAAGCGCTTCAAAGTGTATTTATTAGGAGCGCAAAAAGAAACGCTCAAAAAAACGGTAGCCAATATTGAAGCACAATATCCGAATGTAGAAATTGTCGGGCATCATGATGGCTTCTTTGATTGGAACAATAACACAATTGCCGAGGAGGCTGCCGCGCTCGAGCCCGATTTAATTTTTATCGCACTCGGTGTACCGCGCCAAGAGCAATGGATTTCTGAAAACATTGGGAAATTTTCACATGGTGTGTTCATAGGTATTGGCGGTTCCTTCGACGTCATTGCCGGAACGGTAAAACGCGCGCCTGTTATTTGGCAAAAGTTAAATTTAGAATGGCTTTATCGTTTATTAAAACAACCAAGCCGTTGGAAGCGTATGCTCGTACTTCCACAATTTGCGCTGAAAGTATTTTCAATGAAGCGTAAAGGGAAGGTATAAATGCGATGAGTCAATCTACGTTAGTTAAGAGTACCGTCATCCTCACGATTGCGACGCTACTTTCTAAAATTTTAGGTAGTATATTCCGCGTCCCTTTGCAAAATATTGCGGGGGATGAGGTACTTGGTATATTTACCGCTGTGTACCCTGTTTACATGGTTGCACTTTATTTATCCGTAGCTGGGATTCCACTAGCAATTTCCAAACTGATTGCGGAAGCTAATGCGCGTAAAACACCGCAGCAAATAAAGAAAATTTATATGACGGCGAGTATTTTGGCCATTTGCTTCGGACTTTTTAGCTTTACGATTATTTTTAGCTTCTCTAACATACTTGCGCAGGCACTCGGTGGACCGTCTACTCGCTTTGCATTAATTATTGTGGCGCTTACTTTATTAGTTGCCCCTTATATGGCGGTTTACCGTGGCTTTTTCCAAGGTTATGGAGATATGCGCCCTACTGCCATTTCACAAGTAGTCGAGCAGCTCGTTCGTGCCGTACTGATTATCGTTGCAGCTTATGTTCTTGTGAAAATGGACTACTCAACAGAAATTATTGCTGGTGGCGTGATGATTGGCTCAGTATTCGGTGCACTTGTTTCACTCGTTTACTTGCGCCTTAAATATCATCGCTCACCGGTTAAGGTCGTTAGTAAAGAAAAATATGAAGCAAAGGATTTCTCAAAATGGAGTGGCATCATTTTAAAAATTTCGATTCCAATTGCGATTGGTTCGATTACGATGGCGTTGTTTAATTTTGTTGATTCCTTTACGATTGCTTATTCTTTACGACAAATTGGTGTAGAGGCACAACAGGAAATTATTTATTTATTCGGGCTTTATGGACGTGGTGCGACGTTAGTGCAAATTACAACCGTTTTTGCTTCTTCCATCATTTTGCCGCTCGTGCCATTTATTACGACAAAGCTTGCGCAAAAGGATCTTATTGGGACGCGCGCTGTCATTGAACAAACGTACCGCATGACGCACCTTATTACATGGCCTGCTGCGATGGGTTTACTGGCAATCACTTTACCATTAAATTTAGCACTTTATACAAACATAGAAGGTAGCTCGATGTTGGCGATTATTAATGCGAGTGCGGTATTTACTTCACTGACATTAGTAAGTACAGGTGTGCTACAAGGAATGAATTTAGCACGGTTAGGCGCATTCATTATTGTGGGGGGCGTCTTGCTGAAAATTGTGTTAAATATTGTGTTCATTCAGCTTTACGGCTTAGATGGTGCTGCTTGGTCAACATTAGTCGTTTACCTTGTCGTATTTATCGTCAATACCGTGTTCTTACTACGTGCCATACGCTTTACTGCTTTCAATTGGAGCACAATAAAAATTATACTTTCTTCTATTTTAATGGGTGCTGTAGTTGGACTTCCTACGTTGCTACTTGATGTGGCAAGCTGGGGACGACTTTTAGCACTTGGCTATGTATTCGTCGCAATGGCTGTTGGCGGTGTCGTGTATTTCGGACTGCTATGGCTAACAGGAGCAATTCATCCAGAAGATTTACGTAAAATTCCTGTGATCGGAAAAAAACTTCAATTACCAGAAAGAAAGAGGAATACGATGAAATTAAAACGCACTTGGCTATGGGCAATCATTGTCCTATTACTGCTTGCCTCTTCCACAGGGTTAATCAATCGTTGGAAAGCAGAACAAAGTAATAAAAACTATGAAATTATTATTCCGTATGATGAAATTTTAACAACTTCTACTGAAAGCGACTTATCGGTGGATGAAATACTTGCAACATTAAAAGAAGCCGGATTAACGACAGTTAGTTTGAGTCCTCTTCATCTGAGAGATTTAGAAAACCAAAATATTATTACGCTTTTTAAAGAAAGTAATTTAGCGGCACAACTACGCTTTACCCCTTATCGTGATGCGATTGATGTGACGGAGCCTGGATATTATATTTCTGTTCCTGAGGATCCTTATTATCAGCAGTTAATTACGGACAATATCGAGGTAGAAAATGTAATGATTGGCGATGAGCCGTTCTACTTCCTTGCTCGTTCAAATGAAGATTACGATATTGATACACCGATTGGCTATGATGAAATGGCACTTGAAGCGATTCAAGCACAAGGTTTACTCCATGTATTCCGCGTGACAAACGCTCAAAGTGAAGTTGTGAACAACAAAATCGTTCAGCAATTAGTAGATATGAAATCAGATAATACATCTAGACTACTTGGTTCTGGCGCTGAAGTAATCGGCTTTGGACAAGAATCTCAAAGCAAGATGATCCAACAATTAAAAGAGGCGGATTATTCCTTCTATACAATTGAGGGTAATCCAATGATTGGTGAACAAACGCTTGCACGTCATACAAATTACGACTCGATTCGTCTACACAGTATCGATATTAACCGTGAAACGACATTAACTTTGCAGAAAATGGTGGATCGTACGGTTCGTGCAGTAAAAGAGCGTAATATTAAATCGATTTTCTACCATATTAAAACAACAGAAAATCCAACAGAAAACTTAGAGCTTGCTGTTGAGTACTTAACAGACGTACAAAAACGTATGCACGCTTCTTATCAATTAGGTACACCTGCTGCATTTGATAAAATCGATGTTCCTTCTTGGGCAACAGCAATGATTTTACTGGCAGGAACAATTTTTACGTATGTTATGTTTGGCTTGTTAAAATGCAATCCACTACGAATTTTAGCAACATTAGTTATGCTATTACTTGCCGTTGCTTATTTCTTACTTGATCGCTTGCTATTTATTCAATCGTTTGCCTTAATTATTGCTGTATTAACTCCGATTTATGCGGTCGTTCATACAGCACAAGGCTCAAGTAGTTTCGGTAAAATTACCGTTCAATATATGAAAGCCGTTGCGATTAGTGCGGTTGGTATCGCCATTGTGATCGGTTTATTAAATGGTAATGGCTTCGTTACAGGCTTTGAGGCATTCCGCGGGGTGAAGCTCGTTTACATTATACCAATTGCGGGTGTCAGCCTATTCGTCTTCATGATGATGACCAATATTTTTGAAAATGGCTATAAAAATGCCCTGCTCAACTCTGTAAAAATCGTCAATAAGGAAGTTCGTTACTGGCATTTACTGCTATTCGTCGTTGTTGCTGTCATCGGTTTATTCTACATTAGCCGTACAGGAAACGCAGGCTCAGTCAGCAATTTGGAATTAGTAATCCGTCAATGGCTGGAGGATGTTTTATACATTCGCCCGCGAACGAAGGAATTTTTAATCGGCTTCCCACTATTTATTGTCGCGCTTTATGCGATGAGTATTAATCGTAAATGGGGGAGCATCCTACTTGTACCGGGTGTTATTGGTTTCCTATCAATCATGAATACATTTACGCATTTACACATTCCACTTGGCGTTTCGGTATTGCGTACAGCGTATAGTGTTGTTTTCGGTTTAGTTATTGGATTTGTATTCATTTTCATCTTCAAGCTACTTCTTAAGGTAGCTAAAAAAGCAATTGCGAGGTGGTCTTAATGCATGTAGTGCTTTCTGGCTACTACGGCTTTGATAATGTTGGGGATGAGGCGATTTTATTTTCAATCGTCCATGCCCTTCGAAAATGGCAGCCTGATGTTAAAATTACGGTGCTTTCGAACAATCCAGCAAGCACCGCACAAACATATGGTGTCAATGCGGTCAATCGTTGGAAGCTAAAAAAAGTTTCACAAATGCTGAAACAAGCAGATGGACTCATTAGTGGTGGCGGTAGTTTAATGCAAGATCAAACGG
This sequence comes from Solibacillus cecembensis, assembly GCF_050272495.1. Classification (NCBI taxonomy): domain Bacteria; kingdom Bacillati; phylum Bacillota; class Bacilli; order Caryophanales; family Caryophanaceae; genus Solibacillus; species Solibacillus cecembensis. The sequence continues at coordinate 91,473 of NZ_JBNNMF010000002.1, forward strand.
GGATGAAGTCAATCCCCTACTATTGCGGCATTATCCGCATTGCGAAATTTCATAAAAAGCCGGTATTCGTTTATGCGCAAGGGATGGGCCCAATCAATCAAAAAATTAGTCAACTGCTTGTGAAAAATACGTTTAAAAAAGTGGATCAAATTACAGTCCGCGACGTGGCATCGAAACAACTTTTAGCGGACATTGGTATGAACAGTTCCGTGTCGATTGTGCCAGATCCTGTTATGGGGCTAGATGCAAAGACATTTCGTAGTGAATGGCTGGCAGGGCAAACTTTCGACAACGGCTATATTACGGTAAGTGTACGCGATTGGCCATCTGCTGTTCCGTTCAAGCAAAAGATTGCGGATAGCTTAGATTTACTTGCACGCGACGGGAAAACGATTGTATTTATTCCGATGCACGGCGATCATGATGAAAAATCATCTCATGAACTTGCCGCGCTGATGCAGGAAAAATGTATTATCGCACCTGGCAATCTTTCAATTGAGGAGAAAATCGCCGTGATTGGGCAATCTGATTTATTAATCGGGATGCGCCTGCACTCGTTAATCTTTTCTGCCATTCAAGCAACACCTTTTATCGCGCTTTCGTATGATCCGAAAATCGATGCGTTTGCGGATATTGCTAATCAACCGGTCATTGGTCATGTTGAAAAGGATGATTGGGATGGTACGCAGCTATTCGAACGTGCTGTTGACATGCTCGCGAATCTGCCATCTTTGGAGCAAGCTTTAAGCGAGCAAGTACAAACACTCCAAGCAGAAGCTAATGCTACTGCAAAATTAGCGTTGGAGACGTTTTTGAAGTAATTATTGGTTATTGATATGTAGTCCGCCGTTTCTCCCTAGTGGGAGAAACGGCGGATTTTTTGTGATTGTTTAATTGTTTTGGGGGTTATCCGTCGATTTCCGAATTTATCCGTCTACACATTCGTACAAAAATGAAGTCGTGTCACCTTAGAATTGCTTTTTAGATCTAAAAGCAATTAATTTCACATGAAAAATGACTGTTTTTTGACCCGAAACGCTATTATTTTTAGTGAAAAATCGTGATAAGTATGCCGAAAAAATGGACAAATCATTTTTTATTCAACGCACAGAAATGCCGTAGTTATAGGCAAGCAGCCACTTTGAAAAGCTTGCATCAAAATTTTTACCGTACAATTTTTTTTGCGTAAATTCGTGATTCAGCATATTTGATATACTACATATTTAAAAATAAGTGCTAACTTAGGTATTTAGTAAGCAAAAGGGGCGTTTGTCACTTATTTAAAATTAAGTTGTATAGCGATTTCGCCAAACGGCCCTAAATTGATTTGAAAAACGCACAAACTTTTTTGGCATCGTTGTCAAATCAACTGTTAGCAAAAAATAAGCAGCACGTTGTAATAGTTTAACGCATTTTTTTCGATGTAATAACACAAAAAATCACTGGAAATATGAAGTTTTTTTATGATTCTTGATTGATTTGAATCAAAAAAAATGGTGTGAATAGCTGCGTATCAATCTCCTTGCTCAGTGACTGCTATGCGTATTTTATTCAAAAAAACTGCTATTAGAGTGTAATCACACGCTTTTCTCACAAAAAAGCAGCCTAAACAGTTCCCTACTGTCGGCTACTTTTTTTAATATTTCAACATGAGTGGTGCAATATTCACGTTGCGAAACCTTTACTTAACTTTTGCTTCTCCATCATTAAGTGATAAAATAAATCTTCATCTCGAACAGCAAGTGCATCATCAATGAGTCGCTCTAAATTTTCCTCTTCCAGTGCATGAACAATGCTTTCGACCTCTTCATTGAGTTCGGCTTTTACTGTCGTTATCGCCGGCTGTACATTGACTGAGGCATTATCTAAAATCGGCATTAAATGCTCATGGACATTGGATACTAACAGCAACTGATATAACGGAAGGCGTATAAAACGATTGCCGCGCTGGAATACAAACACATCCGATAGATTTTCGATTTGCATTGTATTTAAATCAATGACCATTTCCTTCCCCTCAATGGGAATGAAGTGAAAAATCTCGTCGTCCTTTGTAATCGAAAAATATTGATAAGCAAATACTAAGCGCAATTTTGTACCTGCTACCTTCGTATAAAACGGCTTCATAAATTGAACATGAATCATAATTATCCCTCCTAACGATTAGAAAGACATATCCCGGTTAGACTAATGGGAATTGATGTCCTTACATATGTTGTTTTCGAATACAAAAGCCCTAACTTTTCCAGATTATTATATGCTTTTTTAATCATTTTCTTTACTTACTAATAGTTTCCCCATACATTTGACATTTCAAACTTCCAATTTCGGGTATTTTATCGGTTTTCAAATATTATCAATTACGCCTCGGCGTAATTGCGTCCAGATTTTTTTCGAGCTCGCTCGAAAAACTCCCCTAAAAAATCTGTGACATCCGCCGGGGCTTAACTTGATTCAGCAAGGGCTTAAATTCTGCTGAAACAAGTTAAAGAAAATTCATTTGTCAGCTTCTTCGTTTACGCTTTGTTTCGTTTCGTATTATAATGGAAGGAGTGCTTTTTTCTTTCGGACGCAATTATACCGAGATATATTTGATTTAGTGATTAGGTAGGAGTGATGAAATGGGTTTATCCATTGCTGAAGTAGCCCGAGATCATCGGGATTATATAACTGATACATTGCAATTTCACGAGCAACAATTGCACCCCTCGTCGACTGAGGATGAGGAGCTTGTAAGGCGGGCTGTCTTTTCTGTCCGCAATAAGGCGATTATTTTTGAGCGCTATATTCCATTTAGTGAAACGCTGTATAGTGTCGTTCAAGATGTGCGCCCTGCTGAAGTCACGATTGATTTTCGTCGTCAGCAAATTTCATGTAGCTGTCCGCAAAAAACGAGTTGCCGTCACCAGCTCGGCGTTATTTTGGCCCTGTCGCAATATTTTATTTCCGTACAAGACTGGGCAGGACAATGGCGGGCTAAAAAAACAGTTAAACTTGAATCATTAGCAAGTGCGCGCAGTCCCGAAAATTGGCAGCGCATGGTCGATGAAGTACTGCTTCACGCGCTAGATAATAAGCGACAAATTGAACCAATTTTAATTCCTTCTATATTTGAAAATGTACGACAGAAATTACGTCGTCATCGCCCATTTGAACGAGAATGGCAGCCCCTGTTTGATTTATTTATTGAGGTGGCTATGCTAAAGCGCTTATGGGAGTATCTAATCCGTATGAATTCGCCGATGCAGTCTGACTATTTCCTTTACTATTTGGATAAAGTATTCGGGCTGATTGATCATGCTGTTTCAGATGTACAGGCAGCTCGCCGATTATTTGCGACTGAGCCATTTTTTGATGCCATTCAACATCAAATTCGTGCACTTGTGCTTATTGAAAATGGTGCGCCACATCGTCGTTTAGCTTTGTACTTAAGCCTGTGGGAAAATTTATTTACTGACAAGAAGCAAATCCAAAAAGAGTTACAATTACTAGAAAGCTTGCCGAGTGGGACATCTGACATTGATTTAATGGCTTTAAGAAGCGCTTTTTACATTTTACAATCGGACGATGATCAACTGCAGCAAACTGTCCAAGCCATTAATCCAGCAAATCTTGAAACCTTTATTACGATTGCTCATTTCGCGCTAAAGAAGGAGCAACAACAAGGTGCAGAGCTCATTTTAAAGGCAGCGCTACCCTATTTAACGGAGTATATTCATCAACACTTAACACCGATGCGTCGTCAGCAGTTCACAAGATTGCTTGATTTATTATATTCACAAATCCATTTACATGAGCAGGAAGAACTCACCTTATTTTCTGCATACGGGAAATACGGTGTTCAAGCCTTTTCGAATTACTTACTCGCACAACAACGCTACCCGGATTGGGTCGCCCTGCATCAGCTATATCCTTCATCTATTTCATACTTGGATAGCTGCGGACTAAAGGATGTCGTTTCAAATGCGCCTGGTGTGACTTTACCGCTTTATCATTATTATGCGATGAATGAGATTCAGCAAAAATCGCGCATCAATTACAAGCAAGCTGTACGCATTTGGAGAGCAATGAAATCCGCTTCAAAAAAGGCGGACAAACTTGAGTTTTTTGAATCCTATATGCAGGAAATTCAACATCAACACAAACGTTTGCGTGCGCTTCAAGAAGAAATTGATAACAGCAATTTAATCGTTTAGATTTACAGTAATCGGAGGTGAAATTGCGTTTTCACGCAGTATATTATGCACTTTTTATTCAATACGAAATCACCCTTTTTAAAGGTATTCCACTTCACAATCTCGCAGGTGCGACCAGGCTATTATTCAATTACTGCCTATAATGAAGCGGGTTTAATTTTGCCGACTGCCAATTGGGTGCCAACACTCTACTTCAATTACGAGTCGCAATATTATGGTGTGGGTACTTCACTTCAAGAGCGGGATTTACTGCTCTCTGCTGCTGAGTTACTCGATGTTTTTTCACCCCAGTATAAGCATCCCTTCATTGATGTGGAAGCGGGCGATGAAGAAACCATGACACTCTTTCAAAGCCTTCGTGATACGTTACCACTTTGGAGTTCCACATCTTTATGGGAACGCGCGGCAGTGACTGAGGACGGGTTTACATTTTCAAACGAGCTGATTCAAAATGCCGTGGAACAAAAACTAGCTGCTGCCGGTATGACAAAGGAGGATGCGGTATCGCTCATTCCTTTCTTTCAAAATGGTGGTTGGCCGATTCAAAGCTCTCGTTCGTTGGATGGGGTGAAAATATCGCTCCGTTTAAGTGAACCCGAAGAAAATGCAGAAAATTGGTTACTTGAAACGATTCTAACCGGTACTGGATCTGTAAAGCATTGGACACCTGCTGTACGGAAGCTATCATCACCTATTTCACTGACACTCCCTAAAAAGTGGCTTCACCTTGCACCACAGATTGAAGAAATGCAAAAGCAAATAATGGAATTAATTCAATTAAATGCTCCAGATTCACATTTTATTCATCTGGAGCTCTCAGATATAGAAGTGCGCGATTTTTTACGCAAAGATTTAGCAAAATTACAGGCGATGGGCTTTGATGTCATTTTACCTGCCTGGTTAAAAGAACTAAAACAATCGAAAATGCGTGTACGTGTGAGCGCCAACAATCAATCGACTCGTTCTGTTGCAGGTCTGGACGATATTTTAACATTCAAATGGCAATTTTCAATGAATGGTGAGGATATTTCAGCGGAGCAATTCCGTAAGCTTGTTGATGAAAAACGAGAATTTGTACGCATTGGGACGGAATGGTTCCGTATGGATGCCCAGTGGCTAAATGAGATGCGCGCTTTAATGGAACAGGCCGACGAAGAAAACTGGACTGTGCGTGATTTATTATTCCGTGAGCTACCTGAAACACTTGCTGCCCCTCTTGAAGAAGACGATCTAGATGATGCCGAGCGCGATGATCCGATGTTTGCGTTTGAAATGCAACAGTCGCTCCAGCACTATATTGGGCAACTTCAAAACAAAAAGGGTCTCCCTACTGTGCCAGTACCGACGATGCTTCATGCCGAGCTGCGACCTTATCAAAAAGAGGGCTTTGAATGGCTCATTTTCATGCGCGAGCAGCGATTTGGCGCTTGCCTTGCCGATGATATGGGGCTTGGAAAAACGATTCAATTGATTACGTATTTGCTATATACGATTGAAACATTGCAAGAAGATAAGCCTTCCTTAATCATTTGCCCTACTTCTGTATTAGGAAATTGGCAAAAAGAAATTGCACGCTTTGCACCCGATGTAAAAGTCCACACGCACTACGGAAACCGACGTTTAAAAGGCGATGAATTCACAAGTTACTTAGCTGAGGAAAAACCGCAAATTATCCTTTCAACTTACGGTACAGCGACACAAGATGCGGAAGACTTACAAGCGATTGACTTCTCTACTGTCGTATTAGATGAGGCGCAAAACATTAAAAATATGCAAACGATGCAATCTCGGGCAATTCGAAAGCTTCAAGGTATTCATCATATTGCTTTAACAGGAACGCCTGTCGAAAATCGTTTATCCGAGCTTTGGGCTATTTTTGACTTTATTCATAAAGGCTATTTAGGTAGCTTTGGCAAATTTTCTGATCAATTTATTTTACCGATTGAGCGTGACGAATCCGACTCACATAAGCGGGTATTGCGTATGAAAATTCGTCCTTTCTTACTGCGACGTACAAAGCGTGATCCTGAGTTGATGCTGAACTTACCGGAGAAGCAGGAAATGCAAGAGTTTTGTGCATTAACAAGTGAGCAAGCCGCTTTATATGAGGGTTATATTCAAGATACGCTTGCACAGCTTGAACAAATGACTGGTTTTGAGAAAAAGGGACGTATTTTAAAAATGCTCAATAAGTTAAAACAGTTATGTAATCATCCTTCGCTGTATTTAAAGGAGCCCTTTGAGGATGCAAATACGATGCTAAATCGCTCTGTAAAGCTAAAACGCATTATAGAATTAACCGCAGAAATTGTCGATAACGGGGAGCAATGCTTAATTTTTACCCAATATATCGGGATGGGGAATCTTCTGCAGCACTGTTTAGCAGAGCTTTATGATTTGGATGTTCCCTTTTTAACGGGAAGTATGCCAAAACAGCAGCGTGATCGTTTAGTCGATGCATTCCAAGCGGGTGAGTTCCCTATATTCATCCTGTCACTGAAGGCTGGTGGTACGGGGCTAAACTTAACTGCGGCCAATCATGTATTACATGCCGATCGTTGGTGGAATCCGGCGGTAGAAAATCAGGCGACGGACCGCGCATACCGTATCGGCCAAACACGCTTTGTGCAGGTGCATAAATTTATAACGATTGGTACGATAGAAGAAAAAATTGATAAAATGATTGCATTAAAATCAGCGTTGTCTGAGGAATTGATTCAGTCGAGCAAATGGTTAACTGAGCTCGATGATGGAGAATTAGTTGATTTAATGATGCTTGATACGGCAAGCTTAAAATAAGCCGGTGCAATTGAAAAATAACAAGGAGAAGAGTCTACTTATACGCCATGAAGTAGACTCTTTTTTTGCTTACTTCACTACTTTATTCAATTGTGCAAGATAGTTTTTAGTATTCTACGTCATTTATCAAAGTCGGTAAAATAGGAGAATGAATTTTACTACTGCGCGGTCAACAGCAGATTTTAGCGTTCACCTCAAATCTAATTTTTTTCTAATGACTATGGACAACTACTACAGAAAAAGAACACCCCTTTGTTTACCTTGAAATTATACCTGTTCAATGGGTAGGTTTTCTTCATGCTCAGGTAACACAAAATCAGCTGGTATTTCTTGTGTAACATCATGTTGGGTGGACTTCATTGGCATTGTATCCGCTACACTCGGCATTTTTAACACATAAAATCGGACATCCTCAACAGCCGCTTCCATTGTATATACTTTTTGGTTTTCCTGATTCATATAAGTTCTAGATTGGAGCCTGCCATTCACACCAATTAAGGAGCCTTTTCCGCAGTATTTCACAACACGCTCTGCTAGCTTGCCCCATGTAATGCAGCTAACGAAGTCTGCTTCAATATTGCCTTCACTGTTTTTGAAATTACGATTAATCGCTAAAGTAAAATTTGTGTACATTCGATTTTCCGATAATTGTCGAAGCACGGGATCTTTTGTTACTCTACCAACCAGTCCGACTTGGTTCACCTAGTAACCTCCTTTCCTCTTTGGATGTTTTTATCTTACTTGATGCTGTCCTTTTCTTGCAAAATACCATATGTGAAATTTCCCATGATTTCCGTTTCGAAATATCATTTTTAGGCAATTTATTAGTAGCTCCTTTTTGCTTAATTTACCGATGAAATCTTGATATGTAGCGATTTTTGAGGACTTTTTCAAATTGTCAATTTCGCATTTTTTTCTATGCTATACTGTTACTAGGAATAATGAAGGGGGAGAACGAGCTTGAAAACCTTTAAAATGCTCTCTTTTGACTTATTTTCTGAAGGTCAAATCAAAAAAATACCTTTAGTTGATGGAATTATTATTAATCAAGAAAATAGTCATCAAATGTGGGTACTCGAACTATTTACATCTTCCGAATACCATGAATTTTTTAATGAGCTACGATGTGCCGATGCGATTTTAGATGCACGCGCCATTATCTCACTACCAGATAATGAACCTGCTCCCTTTTCAGTTGTCGTTCATTCGATTTCTGAAATTGGCGATCAAATCTCTGTCCTGTTAAAAGGACGCTTGAAGGCTCAACGGAAAAAATATGCTGAGTTGCTACTATCACAGCTACTTGAAGGTGGATTGCGCAATGACGAGCTACTTGAAGCATTTGAGCGTGGTATGCGTGAACGTCCATCACTAAAAGAACGCAATGAAAAATTAGAGCAACAAGAAGTAAAAAATAAATCTTTGTAGTGGCATTATATTCAAAACAAAAAACCAATTGGCTCGCGTAAGTTTTACGCAGCCAATTGGTTTTTTACTTTCATGCTTATTCAGCTTTCTTATCTTTACTACTTTCGACGATGCCTTCTTCTTTAACAGATGGGGCACCTGGTGCGATTGTACCATTGTCTACTTCTGGAACAACTGTATCATTATTTATTGTGCCATCATTTACTCGACCAGGTTCATTTGGTAAATCCCCATTATTGTTGATACTTGGATCAACCGCATCCATCGTATCATCAATTGCGTCACGCGTGTCTCGCATCGCGTCATCTACCCCGTTTTCGACATCTCGCATCGGTGTTTCCTCGTTCAGTTTATCATTGTTCGTATTGCATCCTGCTAGTAATGCTAGTGACATTACGGAAACTAAAATCATTGGTTTCCACATAAAAAATCCCTCCTCTCATATGAGCATTGCATGTCAATCACAACTGTGATCGTACATAGATTGCCCGGGAAAGGAAGGTTCTATCCTACATATATTCGATATTATTTTAATTTATCTTTTAAAAGCTGTTCAATATAAGTTGCTTCTGCCTTGCATTCAAATGTATAATTTGTCCCCAATGTTTTTTGAAGCTTTGCAATTTCGGTTTTTTGCTTTGCTGTTGGCGCTTCGTTTAAAATTTTCGTCATCACTTCATCGATTTTTTTAGCAATTTCTTCGTGGAATTCAGTACTTAATAATACTTCTTGTGGCACTTTATCAATCCATGCTGCATTGTCTTTAAAATAACTTTGCCAGCTGACCATAAAGTCTTCCATTGAAAACTTATCTTCTTCCCAAGCTATACTTGCTAAATATGATTCAAAAGATGTAGAAATCGATCGAGTGATACTGATTTTCACACCTGAAGATAGTTGTTTATACATCTATTTAAAAACCTCCTACGTTTAAAGCCAAAGTTCGCTCATTATTTTTCTAAAATAAAGAATATAGTCAACCTATATTCTATAATCTTTACGTTAGAATTGCAAATTTGCCTATTTTGGCTGTTCTGGGCCAATCGCAAATAAAATATCGCACTCACATACAAGTTCGCCATCAACTGTAGCAATACCATGCCCTTTGCCCATTTGACCACGTAGTTTAGTAAATATTACTTCTAACTTTAATTGATCACCTGGTACGACTTGGCGCTTAAAACGGCAATTATCAATTCCTGTTAAAAATACAAGACGCCCTCTGTAAGCCTCTGCTTGCAATAGTGCCACACCACCTACTTGCGCTAATGCTTCGGTAATAAGCACGCCCGGCATAACAGGATATCCAGGAAAATGTCCTTGGAAAAATTCTTCATTCATTGAAACATTTTTAATACCTACTGCGCGTTTGCCTTCTTCTATTTCAAGAATTCGATCAACAAATAAAAATGGATAACGATGTGGTAAGATTGCTTGAATTTGCTCTGCGTTTAACATTTTAATACCCCCATTTGTTTGAACATGATATGAAAAAGTCAGAAAAACACCTCTTGCATATAAATTGTGCAAGAAGTTGTATTTACACTATGTATACACTATATTTTATTATCTTTTGGAGAAAAAAGCGCCTTTTCAAAAGACGCTTAGTTTTCCTTGCCTTGCATAATGTCTAATAGATGCTGCCAAGTACTCCATTTTAGAGCACCGCCTACTTCTCCATCCCCGATAAAACTATATCCAATTGTGAGTCCCAATACGGCTACACCGACAAATAATGCGGTTACAATAATGATGCGTAGCCAAATTGGAATAAGACGTAGCTGGACCCAGCGAATCGGTTGTTCCGATTGTGGTTCTTCCGTTCTTCTACGCCTTCTCTTCCTAGGTGTAGCGTCTGGTTGCTGTGTTCGTCTTTCTAACTCATTTGTCATAAACTTTACTCCCTTAAAGGTGACGATTAACGAATCCCGGTAATTAGTCCAAGCATTTGATCGGCAATTGTTACCGCGCGTGTATTGAACTGATAAGAGCGTTGTGCTTGAATTAAGCTCGTCATCTCTTTTGATACATCGACGTTAGACGCTTCAAGTGCACCTTTTTGAATGCCGACTTGACGGTTTGCCCCTTGTAAATTTGTAACGATGTTTTCTTCAGTATACCCTAATTCCGCTAAATTATTAGGGAAACCGATATATGTGCCACCTTGAATTTGCTCCATTACTTGTGGCTTTTGAAGTGTTGAAATACCTAATTGGAATGTTTGTGCTGGACCGTTTGCATAATTTACAACTAAACTGCCATCCGCATTCATCGTAAATTGCTTCACGTCATCTGGAAACGTAATCGGCTGTCCATCTGAATCTGCTACTGCATGTCCATCACTATTTACAAGTGACACGATGCCTGGTTCCGTTGGTGTTACGTAAAAACTACCATTACGTGTATACACCGTTTGTTGTGCACCCGTTTCATCTTGCATCAAAATATTAAAATATTGATTTTTCCCAGTAAGGACAAAATCCAAGTCGCGCTCAGTCATTTGAATTGCACCTTGTGTTTGATTGGCTTGAATTTGACCAATTTGTGCACCGACACCATAGCGAATGCCAACTGGTGATTGGCGTAATGTTTTATCAAACTTGTCATTATCGAATTGTTGATATAACATTTCTGTAAAATTCGCTTGTTGTGCTTTATAGCCATGCGTATTACTGTTGGCGATATTTGAACTAATTGTATCAAGCTGATGCTGTATTTGTGACAATGTATTTGTCGCAGTAACCATTGTACGTAACATGCTTAAGTCTCCTCTACGCGATAAAATTTGCTGTTATGTTTTTGGCAATTAAGCATAAAGTATAATTGCGTCTGAAATTGGCTTAGTATGTTGATTGTCCTCGTAGTAACAGTAGACGAGGTATTCCTAGCCAAAGTTTCACTACTTTTGCGATTTCATCCGTCAAAGGTTATACTCGTCCAATTTCATTAACGGCTTTGTCCATACTTTTATCGTAAGCTTGTAGTACTTTTTGGTTTGCCTCGAATGCTCGATATGATGTAAGAAGATCTGTCATCGCTTTTGCAGAATCGACATTTGATCCCTCTAAATATTGATGCTGCATCCCAAAAGTAACGCCTGCTTGTCCATAGGCAGATGGTAAGTTTACATTATCCATTGTATTGTAAAGACCGTTATCACGCTTTATTAATAAATCTGGATTTGCAGCAAATGAAACACCTAACGTGCCTACTTGTACGCCATTTTCATCAAAAATTGCACCTTCAGGACTAATTTGAATTAAGTCATTTGCAAATTGAAGACGTTCTCCATTTTCATCTAACACAAAAAGCCCATTTGGATTAACTAGATTACCTTCTCCGTCTAATGTAAAGTTACCGTTACGCGTATAAGATTCTGTACCATCTTCGCCTTCTAAACGGAAGAAAATAGCGCCTGCATTCCCTGATTCGGCATCTGTTGGCAATGTTTTGTTAATCAATGCTACATCTGTTGTCAAACCTGTTGAATAAATTTGTCCTTGCGTATGATTCGCTAATGTTTCTTGTAAATAAACACCCGCATTAAGCGTACCAACTGGATCTAGACCTTTTAATGTAAAGCCCTTTTCTGTTGGAATTGTTGTAGAGTTCACAGCTGACATAAGCATATCTGGAAACGAACGAATCGTCGTCTGATCGGATTTGAAACCTGGTGTATTAGCATTTGCCATGTTATTTGTTAAAATTTCTGTTTTACGTTGTTGAGCAATCATACCTGATGCAACTGTATAAAATCCTTTAAACATTGAATTCACCTCTAAATATATTTTATTCGTATATTATCGGCAATAATTTAAGAAATGTTAGAAATCGCGTTCGTTTGTTATTTACTAGAGCCTACTGCACGGTCAATATTGTCTAACATAATGCCTGTCCCAATCGCTACGCAGTCTATTGGATTTTCAGCGACAAATACTGGTACTTTTAATTCGCTCACTAATAACTGATCCATCCCATGTAACAATGCGCCACCGCCTGTAATAATAACACCACGGTCAATAATATCCGCTGATAACTCTGGCGGTGTTTTTTCTAATACATTTTTGGCAGACTGCACAATCATGCTCACCGATTCACGCAATGCTTGTTCAATCTCGTCGGAGTGAATTTCAATCGTACGAGGTAGTCCTGTGACCATATCACGCCCACGAATATCCATTGAATCATTACGCCCACCACGAGCAACTGTACCTATCGTCATTTTGATTGCTTCTGATGTGCGTTCACCAATCAATAACTTGTATTCTTTCTTTATGTATTGCAAGATGTCATTATCAAATACATCACCTGCGATTTTAATCGATTCGCTCGTTACGATATCACCCATTGATAAAACAGCGATATCTGTTGTACCACCACCGATATCTACTACCATGTTACCACTTGGTTGGAAGATGTCCATACCGGCACCGATTGCCGCTACTTTTGGCTCTTCTTCTAAGTATACCTTTTTGCCACCCGCTTTTTCAGCAGCCTCACGAATTGCCTTTTGCTCTACACTTGTAATATTAGTTGGGCAACAAATTAATATGCGTGGCTTTGATAAAAAACCTTTTACATCTAATTTATTTATAAAATGCTTTAACATCGCTTCTGTTATATCAAAATCAGCAATTACGCCATCCTTTAATGGACGAATTGCACTAATATTCCCTGGTGTACGTCCCACCATCTGACGCGCTTCTTCCCCTACTGCAAGAACTTTACCTGTATTTTTATCAATCGCCACAACGGACGGCTCATTTAAAACAATCCCTTTCCCCTTCACATGGATTATTACATTCGCCGTCCCTAAATCGATCCCAATATCTTTTGAAAACATGGCTATTTTAGCTCCTTCCCACCGATTCCAATCTATACGTATCTATTATATCTTTATCTTGATTATTTTATCATATTAAATAGTGAATTACATCTTATTTTATGGGAAGGATTCCCCTTTAATAGGTAAATTAATGGGAATTTTGCTTTTTCGACTTTTCTCTTTAAAGTCGAAAAAGCATTTAGAATCTAATCGAGATCGTCTAAATGCTTTTTTCATATTGTTTGCTTTCCCATTTTTTGCGTGTCGCTTCACCTCCGCGCAAGTGACGTATTGATTTATTGTACGCCAATACTTGCTGTACCTGGTGTGCGAGTGGTTCATTTATTTGTTTGAGTCTTTCTGTCAAATCCTTGTGTACAGTACTTTTTGAAAACCCAGTCATTTTTGCAAGGGCACGTACAGTTTCCCCCGTCTCAATCAACAGCTCTCCCAGTCGAACGCAGCGATGCCGAATATGTTCGTGCACGTTCTCTCCCTCTCTATCGAATATAAAAAGAGCCAACTTCATATTGTGTTCAGACCTTTTTCTAGTTGTTTTTACACCCTTTTACATTTCAACATAGGTTTTGAAATGCCTCTTTTGCAAAGTACAGGGCTTTGGTGATAAGGTCTTCTCTTATAAAGTGAGCGCTAGCAAATATGGTCATTTCTTACAACTAAGTGTAAAAGATGCTTATTGCTTCACCTTATGTTTTGTTGGCTCTCAATATTCGGATAAATCAGGAAAAAATCTGTGACATCCGCCGGGGCTTAATTCGATTCAGCAGGGTTTGAATCCCCGTTGAATCAAGTTAAATCGTCAACTTAGAATGATAAAAATTTACGTGGATCCACGAGCACACCTTGATCTAATACTTCAAAATGTAAATGCACACCAACACTTGGATTCCATTCATTCGCCTGCGATGTTGCAATTTGTTCACCTTGCGTTACTTTATCGCCCGGTTTTACTAAAATATCTGCCACAGAGCTATAACGCGTTTGCTTACCATCTGCATGATTCATAATAATGGTATTCCCTGTAAAGTCGTCAATCTTCACTTCTACAACTTCCCCACTCATGGCAGCTACAACTTCAAACGGTTCACTATTAATCGCAATCGAAACACCTGTTGACGCTGTGAATACTTGATTGAATACAAGCAATGCGTTTTCACGTGTTGCTGCATCTGCATTCACATCATAAAAATTTTGAAGAATCGCTACTTCATTCACAAATTCTTCCTTAAACGGATACTTCAACGTTTCTTCACGTGCAGCCGTCTCTACTAACCCTGGCTCTGGTAGCATTGCTTCTTCCACTAATGCCTTTTCCTGTTGACTCTCATAGAGTTGGTTAAATCCAAAAATTACTGCAACAATCATTAATGCCATTCCACCATAGATAGCTGGCCAAAACCACTTCTGTTGCATAAGTGGTTTTTGAGAAGGCTTTTGTTTATCTTCTCTCATCATCATCACCTCTAATGGAAGTGTAGACCGATTTTTGAGAATTTAAACATACTTATTCATTGTGATACATCATTATTTTTTATCTCATACATAGACGTGTAGACCCCCTACTGAATCAATTACGCCTCGGCGTAATTGCGTCCAGATTTTTTTCGAGCTTGCTCGAAAAAAATCTGTGACATCCGCCGGAGGCTTTAATTTGCTTCAGCTGGGGTTTGCCCCCCTGCTGAAGCAAATTAAATCAGGAGAGAACACTATTGTTTCCCTACTTCTTTGCAATAATTCGCTTCTTCAATTTTTGCTCCTGGATAATAATTGTTCAAAATTGCTTCCACAGTCGTACCATTTTTCGCCATCGCATTAGCACCGTGCTGGCTCATTCCTACTCCATGACCATATCCTCGCGTTGTAATTTCGAGCCCTTTTGCCGACCATTTCACTGTGAAGTCCGTAGATTTTAATTGAAGCAACTCTCGAAATTCTCTACCAGACCAAACGACTTTACCTACCGTCACTTGCTCGATGCGATTCGTATTATTTCTAGCAAGACTCATGTTGCCGTAAGCAGTGGCACTTAGCTGTTGTTTCAGTTTTTCATTGAGCTGGGTAAAGGTAAAGTTGACCGTTTCGCTTAATATCTCTTCTATCGATGAAACCGCTTGTAAATAAGGAATATCATGTCCACTATAATTTTTTGCTGATTCTGTTTGTTTGCTAGAAGATGCATGAAACATTGCGGTAATTAATTCGCCATCATAGGTCAATACTTGATCTCCCGTTGCTTCTATTGCTTGCTCAATCTTATTTTCGTACGTGGAAAATACTGCTTGCCATTTTTCCTTTCGTTTTTCTTCTGATTGAAATACTTGATGAGCTGTTGTTGCTTGAATTTCCTTTTTACCATATTCTGTTTTCTTTAATGCATACGTCCTAGCAGCAATTGCTTGCGCTTTTAATGCCTCTTCATGAAAACTTGCCGGCATCTCCCCTGCTAACACGCCAACTAAATATTCATTGAGCGCGATTTCTTTATCATTCACTTTCACATAAATTTCGCATTGTTTTTCTGGTGCTGCTGGTGTTTCTAGCGTTGGTGATGTGCTTTTAAGACCTTTCACAAAATACAATGGAATGCAAAACAATAAGATAATGATTAGCAATTTTTTCATAGCTCAATATATGTTCACTAGAGAAAATCATTCATTTAAATTTAACTTTTATGAGATTTGAGAGAACAAAAAAAGAAACTAGTATTTTTACACACTAGTTTCTTCTTAATCAATTTCGCCTTGGCGTAATTGCGTCTAGATTTTGAAATGTGCCTGGACCTAAATCTTATAGGGCAAGGCACATTTCATTCTGCTCAAAATCTGTGACATCCGCCGGAGGCAACTTCCTATAGTGAGTGTTTGAACACTCACTATAGGAAGTTACGTTATGCATTTACGATG
Organism: Solibacillus cecembensis; assembly: GCF_050272495.1. Classification (NCBI taxonomy): domain Bacteria; kingdom Bacillati; phylum Bacillota; class Bacilli; order Caryophanales; family Caryophanaceae; genus Solibacillus; species Solibacillus cecembensis. The sequence goes on from NZ_JBNNMF010000002.1 coordinate 107,645, forward strand.
TTTGATTCTGCTGCTAACTCATTTATATTTTCATCCGTTTGTACACGCTCTATATTAGCTCCTAATGCCGCTAATTTCTTATGGAAGTCAACATAGCCACGGTCCAAATGATGTAGCTTAGTCACGCGCGTAATGCCCTTAGAAACTAAGCCAGTCAGTATAAGTGAAGCGGCTGCGCGTAAATCGGTTGCACTTACTTCTGCACCTTGTAGTTCCTTTTCACCTTCAATGAAAACAGAACGTCCTTCGATTTTCGCTTCAGCATTCATGCGACGGAATTCCTCAACATGCATGAAACGATTTTCGAATACCGTTTCTGTAATGATACTTGTGCCCTTTGCTGTTAGCATTAACGCCATTAGCTGTGACTGCATATCTGTTGGGAATCCTGGATGCGGCATCGTTTTAATATCCACCGCTTTAATCGGGTCTTTTGCACGGACGCGTAAACCTTCGCCCTCTTCAATAATTTCGACACCCATTTCACGCATTTTCGCAATTAATGCGACCATATGCTCTGGAACAGCATTTTCTATGAATATATCACCGCGTGTAATTGCAGCGGCTACCATAAATGTCCCCGCCTCAATACGGTCTGGGATAATCGCATGCTCGCAACCTTTTAATTCTTTAACGCCTTCAATGCGAATTGTATCTGTACCGGCGCCAATTACACGGCCACCCATACCATTAATAAAATTCGCTAAATCTACAATTTCCGGTTCTTTTGCTGCGTTTTCGATAACTGTTATGCCTTCTGCAAGTGCTGCTGCTGTCATAATATTTTCTGTTGCACCAACGCTAGGGAAATCCAAGTAAATTTTAGCACCCTTTAATTTGTCCTCGACCTTTGCTTCTACATAGCCGTGACCAAAAGAAATAGTAGCACCCATTGCTTCAAAGCCTTTTAAATGCAGTTCAATTGGACGTGAACCGATTGCACAGCCGCCTGGTAAAGCGACACGTGCAAAACCATTGCGTGCAAGTAAAGAACCCATTACTAAAATTGATGCGCGCATTTTACTGACAAATTCAAATTGTGCTTCACTTGAAAGATCTGTGGAAGCATCAATGATCATTTCATTTTGTGCTACATTATATTCTACTGTTGCATTTACGCTTTTTAATACTTCACTGATTGTACTTACATCAGCTAAGTTCGGAACATCTGTAATTCTATTTTTATCTTTAGAAGCTAAAAGAGATGCAGCCAGGATAGGTAATACAGCATTTTTCGCGCCTTCAACTCGCACTGTCCCCTTTAATGTTTGGCCCCCTGTAACAATAATTCTCTCCACAATTCGTCCCTCCGAATTCAATTCTTAAAAAATAATAAGCTCGCAATTTATATTAATTATGCCTCGACATAATTACGTCCAGATTTTTTCGAACGTGCTCGAAAAACTCCTCTAAAAATCTGTGACATCCGCCGGGGCTTTAACTTGATTCAGCCCTGGATTAACCCTTCTCGAATAAAGGGCATACTTGGTATTCTAGCCCCACTTGTAGCAGTAGGAAACTTTTGCTGAAGCAAGTTAAAATTCATTTGACTTCTATTTTACACACAAAGAATATGTTACAACTATTAACGCCTTTATTCAAGCGCCCAAATCACTATTTTAAGCTAAAATTAAGATATTTGCTATCTTTTATAGTACGCATCTTAAGTAAATATGGTGAATATACATAAATCCTCCTATTTGAAGCATTCTCAACCATCTACACGGATTCGGTAAATCTTTTAACAGTCGTTATTTCCTAGGAAATTTTTATACCTTGTAGCGAAAAATAATCGGTTATTCTTCGTTACAAGGTATAAATTAGTGAACCACTTTCCAATTCAATTAAAAATATAAGTAATTTTTTGAGACCAACTTGTAAAATTAATGAAAAAATCTGCCACTGTTGATCCGATTGTAATACTCATGACAATATAAAAAAGTTGAATTTGAAAAGTTTTCCCTTTTTTAAATAATTGCTCAATCCGAATTCCTTGTAATGCATAAAAGGAAATACCTATGAATACAATATATGCGGTTACACTCACTAATGCTTGTTGACCTGCCTGCATATAAAGATTTTCCATGTATTTCACATCCTCTTCTATAAAATAAATTCCTTTAACGAGAATATTTAAGGGTATTGCTTTTCTATTCACAAAAAAGCGGACAGATTTCTCTGCCCACTTTAATATTATTAGATGTTACCCTGATGAACGTTGATACGATTCAACGCACGTTTTAATGATAATTCTGCACGTTTGAAATCAATGTTGTCTTTTTGTTTTTGAACGCGTTCCTCAGCACGAGCTAAAGCAGCTTTGGCACGAGCTAGATCAATTGTTGAAGCCACTTCAGCTGAAGGTGCTAAAATTGAAATTTTGTCAGGACGTACTTCAATAAAACCACCGCTAACAGCAGCTAGTTCAGTAGAACCATCTGCCTTTTTTAACTTTACAGCGCCGATTGCTAAAGGAGCAACCGTTGGAATGTGTCCAGCAAGAACACCAATTTCGCCTGAAGTTGTTTTAGCGATTACCATTGATACTTCTGAATCGTATACTGGGCCGTCGGGAGTGACAATGTTGACTGTTACTGTCTTCATATTTTTTCCTCCTCGCCGTTTTTATTAAACTTCAACGCCCATATCTTTAGCTTTTTGTAACACTTCTTCAATGCCACCAACTAAACGGAATGCATCTTCTGGTAAATGGTCATACTTGCCTTCAAGGATTTCCTTGAATGAGCTTACAGTATTTTTAACTGGTACGTATGAACCTTTTTGACCTGTAAATTGCTCCGCTACGTGGAAGTTTTGAGATAGGAAGAATTGAATACGACGAGCACGGTCTACTGTTTGCTTATCTTCATCAGATAACTCATCCATACCTAAAATCGCAATGATATCTTGTAATTCACGGTAACGTTGGATTGTACGTTGAACTTTTGTTGCTACTTCGTAATGCTCTGGGCCTACGATTTCTGGTGATAAAGCACGAGAAGTCGAAGCTAATGGGTCAACCGCTGGGTAGATACCCATCTCAGATAATTTACGCTCAAGGTTTGTTGTTGCATCTAAGTGGGCGAAAGTTGTAGCCGGAGCCGGGTCAGTATAGTCATCGGCTGGTACATAGATCGCTTGGATAGAAGTTACAGAACCTTTTGTAGTAGATGTAATACGTTCTTGTAATTTACCCATTTCAGTAGCAAGTGTTGGTTGGTAACCTACCGCAGAAGGCATACGACCTAATAGCGCTGATACTTCAGAACCTGCTTGAGTGAAACGGAAAATGTTATCGATGAATAATAGTACGTCTGCACCATCTTCATCACGGAAGTATTCTGCCATTGTTAAACCAGTTAAAGCTACACGCATACGTGCGCCTGGTGGCTCGTTCATTTGACCGAATACCATCGCTGTTTGTTTGATAACGCCTGAATCAGTCATCTCGAAGAATAAGTCATTACCTTCACGAGTACGCTCACCTACACCTGCGAATACAGAGATACCTGAGTGTTCTTGTGCGATATTGTTGATTAATTCTTGGATTAATACTGTTTTACCTACGCCGGCACCACCGAATAGACCGATTTTACCACCTTTGATGTAAGGTGCTAATAAGTCTACTACTTTGATACCTGTTTCAAGGATTTCAACAGTAGTTGATAATTCAGCAAAAGTTGGCGCTTCACGGTGAATTGAATCACGACGAACGTCAGCTGGAATTTCTTCACCTAAGTCAATTACTTCACCAAGTACGTTGAATACACGACCTAATGTTGCTTGACCTACTGGTACTGAAATTGGTTTTCCTGAGTCTGTTACTTCTGCTCCACGTTGTAAGCCATCAGTAGATGACATAGCAATTGTACGAACAGCATCGTCACCTAGGTGTAACGCAACTTCTAATGCAAGAGTTGTTGCCGCTTCGCCTGGACGTTCGATTGTAACTGTTAATGAGTTATTAATTTCTGGTAATTGGCCATTAGAGAACTTAACGTCTACTACTGGACCCATTACTTGAAGAACGTGTCCTTTGTTCATTACTGTGTACCCTCCTATCGTATTCTTATACGAAGTTGGTGTGAGCTGATCCTATTCTAAGGCTGCAGCTCCACCAACGATTTCTGTAATTTCTTGTGTAATCGCCGCTTGACGCGCACGGTTATATTGCAATGATAATTCCGAAATACGGTCATTCGCATTATCTGTTGCATTTTTCATAGCTGTCATACGCGCTGAATGTTCACTTGCTTTTCCGTCTAATAATGCCCCATAAATTAGGCTTTCCGCATACTGTGGAAGTAATACTTCTAGAATTGCTTCACCAGAAGGCTCGAATTCATAAGAAGCTGTACCTGCAGCAGGTGCAATATCAGTTAAAGGAAGAACTTTTTTTGCAGTCACTTCGTTAGCAATTGCGCTGACAAAGTGATTGTAATACATATGAAGTTCATCATAAGTACCATCAATGAACATACCAACAGCATTACGGGCGATTTCTTTAATATCAGCAAAAGTTGGTTGGTCTGGTAGAGCAACCACATCTGCGATAACGTTATGATCACGTTTTACAAAGTAATCACGAACAACACGACCAACTGCTAAAATAACGTATTCGTCTTTAGACTTATGACGTTGATTAATTGTACTTTGAACTTCTCGAAGGATACTTGAGTTGTAAGCACCTGCAAGTCCACGGTCCGAACCAATAACTAAGTAAGCTGTCTTCTTAACAGGACGAGAAGTTAACATTGGATGTCCACTGTCTTTCGTACCTGATGCGATTGCGCCAACTACTTCTTGGATTTTTTCCATGTAAGGTACATATGACTTAGCATTTTGCTCTGCACGACGTAACTTTGAAGAAGAAACCATCTGCATCGCTTTCGTAATTTGTTTCGTTGACTTTGTCGAATTTATACGACCTTTGATTTCGCGTAAGTTTACCACTGGTATTTCACCACCTTATGTTTTTTATCAAGTGCTACTGTTTATTCATTTAAGCAAGGACTACTAGCTAAATCAATGAACTAGTAGCTTGCTTTTAAATGAGGCTTACTCAGATTTTGCGAAAGTTTTTTTGAACTCAGTAAGAGCTGCTACGTACTCTGCGTCTGGAGCAAGTTCTTTTGTAGTACGAACATGATCTAAAACGTTAGTGTGGTTTGATTCTAACCAGCTTAAGAAATCACGCTCAAAACGAACGATGTCTTGTACTGGAATATCATCTAAGTGACCTTTAGTTAATGCATAAAGGATCGCAACTTGTTTTTCAACTTTAAGTGGTTTGTTTAAGTCTTGTTTTAAAACCTCAACAGTACGTTTACCGCGCTCTAATTTAGCTAAAGTAATTTTATCTAAGTCAGAACCGAATTGAGCGAATGACTCTAATTCACGGAACGCAGCTAAGTCAAGACGTAATGTACCAGCTACTTTTTTCATCGCTTTGATTTGAGCAGAACCACCTACACGTGATACTGATAAACCAGCGTTGATTGCTGGACGTACACCAGAGTTGAATAAGTCTGATTGTAAGAAAATTTGTCCATCAGTAATAGAGATAACGTTTGTTGGAATGTAAGCTGCGATATCGCCTGCTTGTGTTTCAACGAACGGTAACGCTGTGATAGAACCGTTTTTGTAAGTTTCATTTAACTTCGCTGCACGCTCTAATAAACGTGAGTGTAAGTAGAATACGTCACCAGGGTAAGCTTCACGACCTGGAGGACGACGTAATAATAATGAAAGTTCACGGTAAGCTGATGCTTGTTTAGATAAGTCATCATACACGATTAAAACGTGTTTACCTTGTAACATGAACTCTTCAGCCATTGATACACCTGCAAAAGGAGCAAGGTATAATAATGGAGCTGGTTGAGAAGCAGATGCTGTAACTACGATTGTGTAGTCTAATGCACCGTTTTTACGGAAAGTTTCAACTACACCACGTACAGTTGATTCTTTTTGACCGATTGCAACGTAGATACAAATCATGTTTTCACCTTGTTGGTTCAAGATTGTATCGATTGCAACAGAAGTTTTACCTACTTGACGGTCACCGATGATTAACTCACGTTGACCACGGCCGATTGGAACTAAAGCATCAATTGCTTTAATACCTGTTTGTAATGGTTCATGTACTGATTTACGAGCCATTACACCGAAAGCTGGACTTTCGATTGGACGAGAATTTGTTGTGTTGATTGGACCTAAACCGTCAACTGGTTGACCAAGTGGGTTTACAACACGACCAATTAGTTCTTCACCAACTGGTACTTGCATAATACGACCTGTACGACGAACTTCATCGCCTTCTTTAATGTCTGCGAATGGCCCTAGAATAACGATACCTACGTTACCTTCTTCTAAGTTTTGTGCCATACCCATAACACCGTTTGAGAACTCTAAAAGCTCTCCAGCCATGGCGTTGTCGAGGCCATGAGCACGAGCGATACCGTCACCAACTGTGATTACAGTACCAACTTCGCTTACTTTAAGCTCAGATTCGTAATTTTCGATCTGTTTTTTAATCAGACTGCTGATTTCTTCAGCTTTGATGCCCATGTATGTTCACCTCTCACATTTCTTAAAATTAGCCCACTAAAATACGTTTTAAACCCTCTAACTTAGATGTTAAAGTGCTGTCGTAAATATAGTTGCCGATTTGAACTCGTACACCACCAATTAGAGATGGGTCGATTTCGTTTGTAATATTTAGTTTCTCTTTGTTCACTAATTTGCCGAATGCTGCAGAAATTTCTGCGCGCTCCGTATCAGTTAATGCACGTGTCGAGAATACTTTAGCATCAGCTGCGCCTTGCGCTTCAGCCGCTAAAAATTGGAATGCTTCTGCTACATTTGTTGCTTCATCAATACGTTTTTTGTCGATTAAAACAGAAATCATATTAATAATAGCTGGTTGTGCACCAGATAAAAGTTCTGCAACAAGTTCCTTTTTGCGAGTAGCTGAGATTTTAGGAGCTTTTAATAATAGAACGAATTCTGCATCCGTTTTAATTACTTTTACAAGTTCCTTTAAATCTGAGCTTACTTCTGCAACAGTATTTTGCTGTGCAGCTAATTCAAATAAAGCTTGAGCATAACGCTTCGCTATAGTCGATTGACTCATTTCGCTTCGCCTGCCTTCGCAATTGTTTCTTTAATTAATGCGCTGTTGTCCTCTTCTGAAATTTCTTTTCCAAGAACTTTAGACGCAGCAAGTACTGATAGTGAAACTACTTCTTCACGTACAGCAGCGATTGCTTTTTCTTTTTCTGCTTCGATATCACGTACAGCAGCTTCTTTTAAACGGTTTGCTTCAGCGCGTGCAGTCGTTACGATTTCTTCGCGTGTTGCTTCGCCTTGCTTTTTAGCACCTTCAATGATTGATTGTGCTTCCGTACGAGCTTCTTTAAGAAGACTCTTTTGTTGTTCTAATAGTGCTTGCGTTTCTTTTTTAGCTTTTTCAGCTGCATCAATTCCTGTTGCAACTAATTCTTCACGTTCTTGCATGATTCCCATTAAAGGACCCCAAGCGAACTTTTTAAGAAGCATCATTAAACCTAAGAAAATAACTAGTGTTGCTACAACGTCACCTAAGTTAAGACCAGTAGCACCTGCACCTAGTACAAGATAATCTAAAAACACGATTGTTTCACTCCCTTCAAGAGCTTTGAGTTCATAAATCTATATTGTATACATCTTTAATTTCGAGTTGAAAACTATAAAAAAAGGAAATTCCTCATTTTATACAAAAGGAATGGCGAAGGGTTGTCTCAATAACTCTGCTTCGCCACTTATAATCTGTAAAGACTATTTGTTCATTACGATGAACGCGATTACTACTGCGATGATCGGTAATGCTTCTACTAATGCAACCCCGATGAACATTACAGTTTGAAGTGCGCCACGTGCTTCTGGTTGACGAGCGATACCTTCTACTGTTTTTGAAACGATTAATCCGTTACCAATACCTGCACCTAGTGCTGCGAAACCAATTGCGATTGCTGCTGCTAATAAACCTATTGAACCTGTCATTTTAAATATCCTCCTTGGATTATGTGTTTTTTTTTGTGGTTCAAATCGCCGCACTACTTTGAATGCGGAAATTTATAATTAATGGTCTGTACTCACTTTGTGAGCCATGTATACCATCGTTAACATAGTGAAAATGAAAGCTTGGATAAACCCGATGAAAATCGAGAATCCTTGCCATGCCATCATCGGTATAATTGCACCGACAAAGCCTACCGCACCTGATACGGCTAAACCTGTGATAAGACCGATTAAAATCTCACCCGCATAAATGTTACCGTAAAGACGTAGACCGAGTGTAAGCGTATTTGCAAACTCCTCAATAATCTTTAATGGGAACATGAATGACATTGGTTGGAAGAATGTTTTAGCATAACCACCTGTACCTTGCATTTTCACACCATAGTACTGAGTTAAAACTAAAATCATTACTGCTAATGTCATCGTAACGACTGGGTCAGCTGTTGGTGATTTCCACCATAAGTCTGTCCCGTATGAAATCGCACCTAATGGTAAACCAATCAAGTTCGAAACGGCAATGAACATAATAAGTGTAATACCTAGAATGTGGAAGCGACCACCTGTTTTCCAGTCCATGTTACTTTTAATGATGCCCTTCACGAAATCCATTATCCATTCCATGACGTTTTGCATACCAGTAGGTTTTAACGCAAGTTTACGTGTTGAGATAAACGCGATTAAAAATACAATAGTAGCAGATATTAAAAGCATCATTACTGTAGATAAATTGAACGTAAGTGTCATAAAGCCTAAATCCAAATGGGCCTCTGGAGCTGTATGATTCATTTCTGCATTCACCTCTCTTTCAAATGCACATTAATGGTTTCTTATATGATGTACAATTCTTTCTATTACTAAAAAGATGTACGGAATCATCAGACCAATGACCGTGCTTATTAAGTGGAAATATTGTGGCAACGATATTGCGATTGCGACTGCGGCTACACCTGATCCGAAGCGGAATGCTGTACCAATAGATGCTACTTTTGTCCCTTCACTAATGGAACGGTCAAATTTTTCCATACGTCGAACTAATATCCAAAAGTTATACGTACCAAAGAACGCACCCAAGGCTATACCAGCAAATATTGATTCATATGGTGAAAATACCCAGCCTAAAGCACAAAGCGCAAGCAAAAAAAGAAATGCCTTTTTCTGCAAGGCAAAAACGTGATGCAAATCTAGCATTGGCAATTAATCTCCTGAAACTTTTTTCGAGTAATGAAAGTGTCCATCGACCATTAAGTGAGTTTAAATCGTAGTGAATGTACTACCAAAATTAGAGGCCGTTACAAGTACTAAATAATTTTAACTATCTGATTGAACGATAGTTACGATTCATTTCATACTTCTAAATGTCTCACAATTTCAGAGGACTTTAATCCAGACGCATAAAACGTTGTAAATCGACAAGCTGTAAAATCAACTGTCAATCTAGTAGAAACTTGATATAACAAGTGTTTCAGCGCCCTTAGACTTGATGAAACCCTTATCATTCTTACCCTTTGTAAGCATACAATAGGGGGTTTTTGATGTCAATTAGTAATGGTGAAAAACTTAACACTGTTACATACCTTGTCAAATTGTTGACAAATTTGTGTATGAATATACACAAATTCCTTTCTTACTTTTTCATCACCGTATAAATTCGCTAGTTTATGCATTTTTTTTGTTTACATTGTTCATTTCAATGCAAATATTTTTTTTTGCTAAATATAGCGAATTTTCCGGTTGACTTTTTAAGAAAAGTAATTTTTAGTAGCATTTTTACTTTTTACCATTATTTCACTCTTGAATTTTGACTATTTCATAAATTCTAGTAATGCTTTTATGATTCGCTCTGATGCAAATCCGTCTCCATATGGATTGGAAGCGTGTGCCATTGCCTCGTAAGCTTCTTTATCCGTTAATAATTCTTTCGCCATTGTGTAAATGACTTCTTCATCTGTACCTGCTAACTTTAATGTTCCAGCTGCAATTCCTTCTGGACGCTCAGTTGTATCGCGTAATACTAATACAGGCTTGCCTAATGACGGCGCTTCTTCTTGTACGCCACCTGAATCCGTTAAAATCATATAACAACGCGCTGCAAAGTTATGGAAGTCGAATACTTCAAGTGGTTCGATTAGTTGTACGCGTGGGTTGTCCCCTAAAATTTCATTGGCAACTTCGCGCACAGCTGGATTCATATGCACAGGGTACACAACTTGAATATCATCATGCTCTGCTAATAGGCGCATAATCGCACGGAACATATTGCGCATTGGCTCCCCTAAGTTTTCGCGACGGTGTGCTGTTAGTAAAATCATGCGATCTGTACCGATTTGATCCAATACAGGATGTGTGTAACTTTCCCGAACTGTCGTTTTTAATGCATCAATTGCTGTATTTCCTGTCACATAAATCGCTTCTGCTGGTTTATTTTCTTTTAGTAAATTATCGCGTGATTGCTCTGTTGGTGAAAAGTGTAAATCTGCCATTACACCTGTCAACTGGCGATTCATCTCTTCTGGATATGGAGAATACTTTTGCCCTGTACGTAATCCTGCTTCAACATGACCGATCGCAATTTGATTATAAAAGGCTGCTAAACTTCCTACAAATGTCGTTGCCGTGTCACCATGTACTAATACGATATCCGGTTTTGATTCCTTCATTACTTTATCTAAACCAATTAAAGCATTTGTCGCTACATCTACTAATGTTTGGCGGTCTTTCATAATGTTTAAATCAAAATCCGGTGTAATTTTAAACGTTTCTAACACTTGATCTAACATTTGGCGATGTTGTGCGGTTACCGTTACAATTGATTCAATTCTTTCAGGATGTTTTTGTAATTCCAATACAAGTGGTGCCATTTTAATAGCTTCTGGGCGCGTACCAAAAATAGTCATTACTTTTAATTTTTTTGTCATAATGAGTTCCTCCCTGCAATTAGGTTACATAGTTAAAACGCCCGCAAAAAAGTACGGGCGTTTTCTAATCAATTACGCCGAGACGTAATTGAATTACATTTATTTTGTGCCGAATAGACGGTCTCCAGCGTCACCTAAGCCTGGAACGATATAACCGTGGTCATCTAATTTTTCATCCAAAGCAGCGATGTAAATATCTACATCATTATGTTGCTTTTGAATTTCTTCTACACCTTCTGGAGCTGCGATTAAGCACATGAATTTAATGCTTTTTGCACCGCGTTTTTTTAGTGAATTGATCGCTTCTACTGCTGATCCACCCGTTGCAAGCATTGGGTCTACAATAATAAAGTCACGCTCTTCCACATCTGCCGGTAACTTTGCATAATACTCGATTGGTTTTAATGTTACTGGGTCACGGTAAAGACCGATATGACCAACTTTTGCAGCTGGGATTAATTTTAATACACCATCAACCATACCAATACCTGCGCGTAAGATTGGAACAATGGCCATCTTTTTACCTGATAAAACTTTTGCTTTCGCAGTTGTTACAGGTGTTTCAACATCAATTTCTTCTAATGGTAAATCACGTGTAATTTCGAATGCCATTAATGTTGCTACTTCATCAACTAATTCACGGAATTCTTTTGTACCTGTGTTTTTATCTCGAATGTAAGTTAACTTATGTTGAATTAATGGGTGGTCAAATACGAATACTTTGCTCACTTTGCCATCTCCTAACTGTTTTTAATCTAAATTAGTATAACAGAAAATGACGCGAGCGAAAACTAACACCGTATTGTTTTTAAATTGTTCATTTATTGCGCGAATTCTAATCGATGGATTTACGTTTTTTATCTAATCCTTTAGATTGTCATTTAACCCTATTCTTAGCAAAAAAATTACCTCCCTATCACGAATGACAGGAAGGCTATTGTTTAGATTATGCGTATAATGGGTACTTTGCAGTTAATGCATCGACACGTTTACGCGCTTCTGCTTTTACTGCTTCATCTTCTGGGCTTTTTAGTACTAATGCCATAATTTTACCAATTTCAATCGCATCTTCTTCTGTGAAACCGCGAGAAGTGATTGCTGCTGTACCTACACGAACACCTGAAGTAACGAATGGTTTTTCTGTATCGTAAGGAATCGTGTTTTTATTCGTCGTAATCGCTACTTCATCAAGTACATGCTCAGCTACTTTACCTGTTAAACCTAAAGATTTTACGTTTAATAATAGTAAGTGGTTATCTGTGCCGCCTGATACGATTTCAACGCCTTCATCCATTAAGCTTTGTGCTAATGCTTTTGCGTTTGCTTTTACTTGTTTAGCATACTCTTTGAATTCAGGCTGTAATGCTTCACCGAATGCTACCGCTTTTGCAGCGATTACGTGCATTAATGGACCACCTTGAATACCTGGGAATACAGATTTATTTAATTCTTTTTCCCATTTCGCATCATTTGTTAAGATCATACCACCACGTGGGCCACGTAATGTTTTATGCGTCGTCGTTGTTACGAAATCTGCATATGGGATTGGAGACATATGCTCACCAGTAGCTACTAATCCTGCAATATGCGCCATATCTACCATGAAGTATGCCCCTACTTCATCCGCGATTTCACGGAATTTAGCAAAGTCGATTTCACGTGGGTATGCAGATGCACCCGCAACGATTAATTTTGGTTTAGAAGCTAATGCTTTTTCACGAACATCGTTATAATCGATTGTTTGTGTGTCTTCTGTAACACCATACTCTACGAAATTGTAAAGGATACCAGAGAAGTTTACTGGTGAACCATGTGTTAAGTGACCACCGTGTGAAAGGTTCATCCCTAAAACTGTATCACCTGGTTGTAAAATTGTATGATAAACAGCCATGTTCGCTTGTGCACCTGAGTGAGGTTGTACGTTTACATATGCTGCACCGAATAATTCTTTTGCACGGTCGCGCGCGATATCTTCTACTACGTCAACATGCTCACAGCCACCATAATAGCGTTTGCCTGGGTAGCCTTCTGCATATTTATTTGTTAAATAAGAACCTTGTGCTTCCATTACTGCTTCTGATACGAAGTTTTCTGAAGCGATTAACTCGATGTTTGTATTTTGACGTTTTTTCTCTAAAAGAATCGCGTCTAAAATTGCTTTGTCTTGTACTGCTAATTTTTCAAATGCCATGTGTATAAATCCCCCTAAATGTTGTTCCGAATAATCGGTGTTTCCAATTCAAATAGACCTTTAATATTGTGCACGTTCTCCGCCAATTAGCTTCGGACGTGTTGTAGCTAACGTAATGACTGCTTCCCCCAACATTTTTTCAGTTGTTCGAATGGGCACAGCTACTGCTTTTAAATGCATACCAATAAGTGTTTGACCAATATCGATTCCTGCATGCGCTTTTACAGCCTCTACAACAACTGGTTCTTGCATTTGTGTATATGCATACGCAGACATAGAACCCCCTGCTGTTCGTACAGGTACAACCGAGACAGGCTCAAGTTGATACGCGAGAGCGGCGGCAGCTTCCATCGTGAGTGCACGATTAATATGCTCACAGCCTTGAAAAACTAAATAAAGATCATGCTTTTGCGCAAAACGAGAAAGTTCCTCATATAACACTTGCGCAACATCAAGTGCACCTGATGTTCCAATTTTTTCTCCGATAATTTCAGAGGTAGAACAGCCGATGACAAATAACTGCTTTTTTGTAAACTTCACTTGTTGCTCGAATTCTTTTAAAACTAACGCTAAATCCTTTTGCAAATGGTGTAAGTTTGTCATATGCAATTACCCTTCAATTTCAGAAATTTTTTCAACGCGACGAATGTGACGTCCGCCTTCAAATTCTGTATTTATCCAAGTTTCGACGATTTCTCGTGCAAGGCCCGGCCCAATGACGCGCTCACCCATTGCTAATACATTAGAATCGTTGTGGCAACGTGTCGCTTTTGCTGAAAATACATCGTGTACTAAAGCACAACGAATGCCTTTAAACTTATTCGCTGCAATAGAAATACCAATTCCTGTACCGCAAATTAGAATGCCGCGATTAAATTCTCCAGCTGCTACTTTTTCTGCAACAGGACGTGCATAATCTGGATAATCTACTGAATCATTTGTTTTTGGTCCAAAATCTTCATAGCTAATGGACATTTCGTCTAATAGTGCCATAATTTCTTTACGTAAATTATTGCCACCATGATCGGAAGAAATCGCAATTTTCAAGTGGGTTCCCTCTTTTCATTTATATTCAACAACAGTGTACCATTTCTTCTATAAGAATAACATGGTTTTCATTAATAAATTTTCTGATTTCGCCATAAAACACGAATGTTCCAGCTCACAAATACATAATAGTTAGTTTTTCATGTAAATTTAACGATTAATCACCATAATCATTCGTGATTCACATGCTATTTACATTTTTCTGGAGATTCCATTGGCATTATAAGTTCTAACGAAAATCCGCAAAATGCATCTGCAAACGCTAGGTCCCCAACAAAAAAAACAACAATGGCTCCGAAATGTTACTCACGGCTCATTGTTGTTAGCTTTGGGCCAACACGAAGTTGGTCACAAAGGCGTTGTCACAGGACGTGACGGTTTTAGCCTTTGCTCCTTGTTCCTCTACTTCAGCTGGGGTTTAAACCCCGGCTGAATAAAGTTAATTTACACGATCAAATCGTTGAATCACTTTATACAATTCACTTGATTGATGTTTCAAATCACTAGCTAATGCCTCAACTTGTTCAATAGCATAGGCTTGCTCTGTTGACGCTGAATTTACTTCTTGTGCACTCGCAGAAGTTTGTTCTGCAATCGCAGCCACTTCCTGTGATTGATGTGCTGTCCGACTAATATTCTGCATTTGTTGATCAATTAATTGGGAAATCGTCACAACGGCATCTGCCATTTCATAAACGCCTTTTGACATTCCTTCCACTGCAGCCGTCGTTTCAGATACACGCGATGATTCATTCACTGCAAATGCCACTTGCTCATTCATTTGTTTTACGACAACTGTCACGTTTTGCTGCATCGTTTGAATTAATGTTGTAATCCCTTGTACAGCTTTAGCACTTTCATCCGCCAAACCACGCACTTCTTCTGCTACAACAGCAAAGCCTTTTCCGTGCTCCCCTGCTCTCGCCGCTTCAATCGAAGCATTCAGTGCAAGCAAGTTCGTCTGGCCTGCAATATCCCCTACCAAACCAATAATTCGTTCAATTTGTTCCGCATTTTTTTCAAGTTCTTGAATATTGCCTAGCGCATCTTTATTATCTGTTGCAATTTTTTGGATACTATTTACTGTGCTTTGGATTGCATCCGTTGTGTTCGATAAGTTTGAAATAATTCGCTTTGAATGGTCCGCTGAATGCACCGCTTTATTATTAATTTCCGTTGCCAACTCACGCACATCTTCAAGCGCCTCTACCGTTTCTTGAATCGCAACTGCTGATGCCTCTGCACCACTTGAAATATGACCAATATTATGTGTAATTTGTGCTGAATTTCTGGCTACTGATGATGTTTGATCAGATAAATTTACAATCGTCGCATCCGTTTTTTTGAAATTATCTTCAATACCTT
The DNA here is from genome assembly GCF_050272495.1 of Solibacillus cecembensis. Taxonomy (NCBI): domain Bacteria; kingdom Bacillati; phylum Bacillota; class Bacilli; order Caryophanales; family Caryophanaceae; genus Solibacillus; species Solibacillus cecembensis. The sequence continues at coordinate 123,221 of NZ_JBNNMF010000002.1, forward strand.
CTACCATTTTACGTAAATTTGTTACCATTAATTGAAATGCCTCTGCTACATTACGAATTTCATCATTTGTTTTTGGCATTTCTACATCTTTCCCAATCTTACCTTCTGCCACAGAATTAGCGCTCTTCTCTAATCGTTGTAATGGGCGAACAAGTATAATACTAAATACCGCGGCTAATGCACATGACCAGAAAATTCCTAATGAATATGTAATGATTTGAAATAGACTACTATTTACTGATTTAAAGAACATCGGTTGAATAAATTCGATAAACACAAAACTTGTTGAATACGTAATCAATGCTAATATCCCTACAAATAATACAAGCTTCCGGCGCAAATTAAACATTTTCCTTTGTGAGTTCATTCGGTTGGTTCCTCCAATACTATTTTTTCTTCTAGCTCATCAATCGCTCGATTTAATTCATCGAATGTTTGTTTATATAGAGTTACGTCTCCTCCAAATGGGTCAAATACATCTTGAGCGCCATACGGAGTCGTGTATTCTTTTAGTGTATATGTTTTTTCATAGGCTCCTTCAAAATTTCGAATGACCATTTCCTTATGCCCTGTCGTCATCGTTAAAATTAAATCAGCCCACGCCACATCCTCACTATTTACCTGACGAGTTACATGGTGATGTATAATATTTTCTCTATCTAATATCACACTTGAATTTTCTGACATTTGACCACCCTCAAGTGCATAAATCCCAGCAGAACGTACTTCTACATTTTTTAACTTTTTATTTTTCAATATCGCTTCTGCCATCGGGCTGCGACAAGTATTCCCTGTACAAATAAAGTAAATGTTCATTATCACCGCTTCTTTCTTATCTTCTCACTACTCTATAAGCATAACACTCAATACAATCAATAGTATTCCAGCCGTTATTTTAAAAATAGAACTCTGTATTATGCTCGATTTTTGTGCACAATGGAGCGCAGCATAGGAAAAGATAACTGTAGCCACTCCTGCACTTATAACAAAGATATTTTTCTGTAAGTCTAGCATACCAAAAGATAGGCTAACTGAAAAGGTGTCGACACTTGCTAAAATTGCTACAATAGATAAAGGAATTACTGGAACATCGTTGTTTTTCGCTGATAAAAGTAGTTGTAAACCAACGAAGAATATTAATATAGAAGAAATCCGACTTGTCCAATCGAGAAAAACACCAGAAAGTAATTCACCGAAATGGAATCCGATTAGCGGGAAAATCGCGTGGAGAGCTCCTGTCCAAAGCGCTAATAAAAATTTTGATCGTACATTTGTCGTTAATAAATAAAGCGCAACGACATCAAAAGACATGATTACTCCTGTAATAATTTCTTGCACTCCCCTCCTCCTCTAACAAAAGTTTGTTGTATTTTATGCGAGCCCCCATAGCTACATGAATTTTTTGTGTGTATCCATCTAAAGGGCTGTTCTATCCACTACTTTCAATTTCCTAACCGTCTGCCTTATAAATATCGACCATTTCCAACCATTTTCCATTATCGATAATTGGACTTATCAACACACAAAAACACCCTGTAAAATTTAGATTTTACATCTAACCTTTACAGGGTGTTTCCAGCGTATTATTGTTTTTGTAATTGAAACCAATTTCCACCTGCTGCCTTTTCGAGTCGGTTCATAATGGCTGTTCCTACACCTTCACGAGTCGTCGACGTGGCTAAAATAACCGTTGCATCGGTTTTATCACATGCGCGTAATGCATCATAAAGCGCTGCACTCATTTGCTCGATTTCATTGGCGTTTCCAAATGTAAAATAATAATCTACTGTTATTTCATTAAAATTTTGTGGTGCGAGTAATGCTACTCGGTGACCTTGTAATTTCAAATGCGTTACTGCCTGTTGCACCGTTTCTTCATTCGGTTCAATTAAAAATACTGGTGCATCTGGTGCGTAATGTGTATATTTCATGCCCGGCGCTTTCGGTGTTGATTCGATTTGTTGCTGTTCAAAGTTCGGTTCTAAAACAGGTCCTATTACTTGTTCTAGCATTTCCTTCGTCACTCCACCTGGGCGCAAAATTATCGGTACATCTAACGTGACATCTAGCACAGTGGATTCAACACCAATTCCAGTTATACCACCATCTAAAATACACGGAATAATCCCTGCCAAATCTTCATATACATGACTCGCCTTTGTCGGACTAGGCTTGCCACTGCGATTGGCACTAGGCGCAGCTAATGGTTTTTTCAATTGCTGAAGTAACTTTAATGCGACCGGGTGATCCGGCATACGAATCCCTACTGTTTGTAGCCCTGCTGATACACTCGGTGCTAAAACATCCGCTTTCGCCTTCATAACAATCGTTAAAGGGCCTGGCCAAAAATGTTCCATGCATATTTTCGCAACTTCTGGAATATCATAAGTATAGTATGACAATTCCTCGATTGTCCCAATATGAACAATTAACGGATTATCCGATGGCCTTCCTTTTGCAGCGAATATTTTTTTCACTGCCTCCTCATCTGTTGCAACCGCACCTAAACCATAAACTGTTTCTGTTGGGAATGCGACAACTTCACTTTTATTTAATAAATCCACAGCTTGTGCATAATTTTCAGAATTATCCACATCTTTATCCACATGCAATTTTTTCGTCTCCAATTGGCATCCCCCTTTATTACTTAAATTTTCCGACTTTATCCACATATTGTTGATAACTTTCTGAATTTTGTGGATAATATTAGACTAGTTGTGCACATCTCAAATACTATTTTTCTTGAACCACTCGTAAATAAAAAATTTATGTTGTTCTTTTTTTACCTCTTCTGGCGGGCTACACACCGTTGGGAATGCTGAACAAAACCAATTTTCCCCTCGCCCACTACCAATGGCAAATGTGACAGAATTGTACTCATTTTGTGGGTAGAATCTATGAAATTGATATTTGGGTGGTATTAAGTTATCCCCAATGTTCATAACTATTTTCAAATCAGGAAATTCTTTCTGGATAACTGCATAAATTTCCTCATAACTGTGGGTATCTTGTGAATTTATACTTTTACTTTCCATTAATGCTTGAATATTTTCCACAATCAGTTGCTTTTGCTGTTGATCTTGCAAAGAGGAGCTATTCGCAACGACACGTATTTTCAGTTGTTCTGCCTGTTGTGCTTGCACCGCTTGAATATCATAAACGAACGTTGGAATTATCATCACCGCACCAATTAGCACGAGTATACTAAAGCATAATTTTAACATGGCAATCATTATATGTTTATTCGAATTTGTTTGAATCTCGTAATCATTTAACATTTTAATTCCCCCTTGCTAGCAAGTGTTAGCAAGAAAGATAGATTTTATTCACTAATTTCACAAAAAACCATTCGTTCTTTTCCATTGATATCTTTTACAACGGAAACATGCGCTTGTGGAAAACTCATCTTAAACATTTCCGCAACGGCTTGCCCTTGTGAATAACCGATTTCAACACCAATCAGCGCAGGTTTATTCATTAGCGGTGGTAGTTGTTCTGCTAGTTTACGATATAAAATGAGTCCATCCTCTTCTGCAAATAACGCAGAATGGGGCTCATGATCAACGACGACATCAGACATCTCTTCTAATTCACTAAAAGCGATATAAGGTGGATTAGAGAGCACTACATCCCATTTTTTATCTGCAATCGGAGCCGTTAAATCTCCTAATTTAAACGTTATATTCGTTTGTAATTGCTCAGCGTTTTTTTGAGCCGTTTGAAGTGCTATTTCTGAAAGGTCTGTTGCCGTTACAATTGCTTGTGGCCACTCATTTTTCATCGTTATCGCAATAGCCCCGCTGCCCGTCCCAATATCCGCTAACTTCAATTCGGCATGTTTTCCAAATAACTTTTCCATACGCGTCATAGTACCAACAATTAATTCTTCTGTTTCAGGTCGAGGAATTAATACCGACTCATCCACAGAAAAGATGCGACCATAAAATTCTTCCTCGCCTGTAATGTACTGAACCGGAATTCCCTTTACATGCTGTTCAATAAAATGCCTAAACTTGTGCTGTTGTTCTTCCGTTAACGCATCGTGCATTTTCATCATTAAACCTGAATAATTCGTTTGCAAGACGTTCTGTAATAGTAATCTTGCAGCATTTCCTTCGCGACCATTTTCCACTAAAAAAGAAGAAGCCCCATTTAGGGCCTCTAAAATAGTTTTAGACATCTTCATTTAAGTTTGCAAGACGTGTTGCTTGCTCATCTAAAATAAGTGCATCGATAATTTCATCCAGTTTACCTTCCACAATTTGGTCCAACTTTTGAATCGTTAAACCAATACGGTGATCTGTTACACGGTTTTGTGGATAGTTGTAAGTACGAATACGTTCAGAACGGTCGCCTGTTCCTACCGCTGACTTACGCGTTGAATCGATTTCTGCTTGCGCTTCTGCACGGTTCTTTTCAGCTACACGCGCAACTAAAATTTTCATCGCTTTTTCACGGTTTTTAATTTGAGAACGCTCATCTTGCATGGAAACAACAACACCTGTTGGTAAATGGACCATACGTACAGCTGACATCGTTGTATTTACGGATTGACCACCGGCACCTGATGATGCGAATGTGTCTACACGGATATCTTTCTCATGAATTTCAACATCTTCTACATGCATCTCAGGAAGACATGCTACTGTTGCAGTTGATGTGTGAATGCGCCCCTGTGATTCAGTCGCCGGTACACGTTGTACACGGTGCGCTCCGTTTTCATATTTGAACTTAGAGTACGCCCCTTGACCATTAATCATTAAGATTACTTCTTTATAACCGCCAGATGGATTTGGTGTAGCTTCCATAATCTCGACTTTCCAACCTTGTGTTTCAGCATAACGTGTATACATACGGAAAAGGTCACCTGCGAAAATATTTGCTTCGTCCCCACCAGCAGCCCCACGTACTTCCATAATTACGTTTTTCGAGTCATTCGGGTCTTTCGGAATTAATAAAATACGTAAGCTTTCTTCCAATACTGGAATTTGCTTATTTAAATCATTGAATTCCTCTTTCATCATTTCAAACATTTCTGGATCTTTTTCTATCTCCATTAATTCACGTGTATCAGCCAATTGCTCTTTCACTATATTATATTCGCGATATACTTCGACCATTTCTTGAATATCTGACTGCTCTTTTGAGTAATCACGTAATTTTTTTGGATTATTTACGATATCTGGGTCGCTCAATAATTCATTTAGTCTTTCATAACGGTCCTCAACCGCTTGCAAACGATCAAACATTTAATTCACCTCTATTATTATTTTCATTAATATTACTGCGTTCAAAATCTACCTATATCAGTATAAAGAAATTCGTTCACTGTTGCTACACTTATACCAAAAGTTTTCACGAACCGTACTATTTTTATCATTGAAAATAGTCAATTTATAATGGCGGATTGCTATGGCATCTGCGACAAACAGGGTAATAGTTATCATTACCCCCAATTTGAATTTGATCACCTGCGCGCACTGGTTTTTTGCTTTCATCGACACGTATGTTCATTGTCGCCTTTTTATGGCAAAACCAACAAATTGTTTTCATTTCCTCAATTTTATCTGCATAAATAAGCATGTAACGGCTGCCTTCGAATAATTCATTTTGGAAATCATTTTTCAAACCGAATCCCATCACTGGAATATTCAATTCATCGACAATTTGCGTTAACTGGAGAACATGTTCTTTTGATAAAAATTGTACTTCATCTACTAATACACAGTATAATTTTTCGTTGTGCTTTTTTACAATTTCATATATATTTGTTTCCTTAAAAACAGCTGTTGCTGGGCGTCGTAGTCCAATTCTACTTGAGACAGTTCCTACTTCATCACGTGTATCGATACCCGATGTAAAAATTAACACCGGTTTATTTTGTTCTTCATAGTTATGTGCTACTTTCAAAATTTCAATCGACTTTCCGCTATTCATTGCACCATGCTTAAAAAATAGTTGTGCCATCAATACCCCTCATTTCTAACACCAGTATTTAAATAAGTCCTAATTTGATTGAACTAAATGAAGAATTTTTATATTTTTTATTTAAAAAACCTACTTCCAAATAAACTTGGAAGTAGGTTTCGATATTACTTGATACCGTATTTTTTGTTGAAGCGATCAACACGTCCGTCAGCAGACGCGAATTTTTGACGACCTGTGTAGAATGGGTGACATTCGTTACAGAACTCGATGCTGATTTTTTCTTTAACTGAACCAGTCTCAAAAGTGTTACCGCAAGAACATACTACAGATGCAGTTTTGTATTCTGGGTGGATACCTTGTTTCATATTCGTTACTCCTCTCGCCCTGAACCATCCGGAACAGAGTATTATTCGAACTGTGCCTTACATAACCCGAATATGTCGGTTACATATGCACACGTTTCATACTTAAGAAAGTATAGCAAGGTTGCTTTATCAATGCAACTGTTTTGCTGATTTTTTTTTATTAAATTATAATAACCCTTTACCATTTGTTGCTTTTTTCATATCTGTATCTAACTTTTCGAAAAACTCTTCATTTGATTTCGTTGGGCGTAATTTGCGTAAAAACTTCTCTGAAAAGTCGTTCGTATCGCTAAATGTTTTACGAATTGCCCATAATTTCTCAAGCTGATCTTTTGGAATAAGTAATTCCTCTTTACGTGTACCAGAACGGCGAATATCAAGCGCTGGGAAAATACGACGCTCTGCTAAATGGCGGTCTAAGTGCAACTCTAAGTTACCTGTTCCTTTAAATTCCTCATAAATCACTTCATCCATACGGCTTCCTGTATCAACAAGTGCTGTCGCTAAAATAGTTAAGCTACCGCCTTCTTCAATATTACGGGCAGAACCAAAGAAACGTTTTGGACGGTGGAATGCAGCTGGGTCAATCCCCCCTGAAAGTGTACGTCCACTCGGCGGAATCACCAAGTTATATGCACGGGCAAGTCGCGTAATAGAATCCATTAAAATAATCACATCGCGTTTATGCTCGACTAAACGACGAGCACGTTCTAATACCATTTCCGCCACTTTCACATGGTTTTCAGGTACTTCATCAAATGTTGATGATACCACATCTGCATTTACCGAACGTTCGATATCCGTTACTTCTTCTGGACGTTCATCAATTAACAATACGATTAATTCAGCTTGTGGATAATTCGTCGTAATCGAATTGGCAATTTCTTTTAGAAGCGATGTTTTACCTGCTTTTGGTGGAGCAACGATTAATCCACGTTGTCCAAAACCAACTGGCGCTACTAAATCCATAATACGCGTTGATAACTGAGATGATGATGTTTCAAGTTTAATATGGCGATCTGGATAAAGTGGTGTTAATGCTGGGAAATGCACACGTTCTTTTGCTACTTCAGGGTCTTCCCCGTTAACTGCATCTACTTGTAATAATCCATAGTAACGCTCATTTTCTTTTGGTGGACGTACTTTACCCGATACTTTGTCCCCGTTACGTAAACCAAATCGACGAATTTGAGATGCCGAAATATAAATGTCTTCTTTTGATGGTGAGTAGTTAATTGGGCGTAAAAAACCAAAGCCTTCTGTCGAAATAATTTCAAGAACGCCTTCCATGAAGAAAAATCCTTCTTGTTCAGAACGAGATTTTAAAATAGCAAAAATCAGCTCTTTTTTCGTTAATTTGCTGGCATTTGTTAACTTATATTGCTTGGCTAAAGCATAAAGTTCCTTTAATGTCATGCTTTCTAATTGCGCAATCGTTATAGATGTCATGTGTTGTCTCCAGTCTTTATTTTATTCATACTTTTATTGGATACTAGTTAATGGTGAATTCGATTGATTCGATTATGTAATCCGGATGTGTGGGAATTATCGAATGAAGGGTCAAAATTGATTTGAAAGATGCCCGGCAATTATAGCCGGGCATTAATTATATAACGAGATTAAGGAAATAGGAAATGCTTTTTTTCAGTCAATCCTCTGTTATAAAGAAGTTATTTAAAGTCGTAATTCGGTTTTTTATCGATGCTATGACGACCTTCGATAAAACGAACTGTTCCTGTTTTTGCACGCATAACGACAGAATGAGTAAGTGCATAAGAGCCTTTATATTGAACGCCGCGTAATAATTCCGAATCTGTAACTGCTGTTGCCGCGAAAATTGCGTCATCACCTTTTACTAAATCGTTCATCATTAATACTTTGTCTACGTCAATACCCATTTTTTTGCATCGTGCTAATTGTTCTTCGTCTTCTGGTACTAATTTCGCTTGGAAATCGCCACCTAAACATTTTAATGCAACGGCTGAGATTACACCTTCAGGAGCTCCACCCATACCGAACATAATATCGATACCTGTTTCATCGAATGCTGTATTAATTGCCGCACCAACATCACCATCTTGGATGAACTTAATACGTGCGCCCGCTTCACGGATTTCATCAACAATATGCTGATGGCGTGGACGGTCTAATAAAGTCGCGACTACGTCAGAAATATCTTTATTTTTTGCTTTTGCTACTTGTAATAAGTTATATGTTACAGATGCATTAATATCTACTTTACCCGCTGCCTCTGGACCTACAGCGATTTTATCCATATACATATCGGGTGCATTTAACAAGTTACCTCGATCTGCAATTGCCAGTACAGTCATTGCGCCATTTGTGCCTTTAGCTACAATGTTTGTCCCTTCTAATGGATCAACTGCGATATCAACTTCTGGTCCGCCGTTACGAAGTCCTAGTTCTTCACCAATATAAAGCATCGGTGCTTCATCCATTTCGCCTTCACCAATTACAACTGTTGCATGCATTGGAATAGTGTCGAACATAACGCGCATTGCTGTTGTTGCTGCATCATCTGCTTCATTTTTTAGTCCGCGACCCATCCATTTTGCTGATGCGATAGCTGCTGCTTCTGTTACACGTACTACTTCCATTGATAAACTACGTTCCATTTCCTGTCTGCCTCCTGTGTTCGGTTAACGCCGAAACTTACTGCATTGAAAGATGTTATTATATATTAAATCTAATTGATTAATTACCCGTAATATTGTAACACATTTTTGATTCATTCTATATTATACTTTTTTATTTGCATTGATGACAATCGATTCTTTGCGAATATCCGCTCCAAGCTTACATAGCTTTTCGATTAAACCACCGTACCCTCGCTCAATATGGTAAATATCATGAATTTCTGTCTCACCTTTAGCGATTAATCCTGCTAATACAAGCGCGGCACCTGCCCGTAAATCCGTTGCTGTCACAGCTGAACTTTGTAACACAGACGGACCTTGTATAATTGCCGTATTCCCCTCTACGCGAGCTTTTGCATTCATTCTTCGGAGTTCATCAATATGCTTAAAACGTGCGGAATAAATCGTGTCTGTCACAATAGATGTACCTTCTGCTTGTGACATGAGAACAGATAATGGTTGCTGTATATCGGTTGGAATGCCTGGATATACGAGCGTTTTCACATCGACTGCACGCAATGGTCCTTGTTTTGGAATATAAATACTTTCCTCATCTATTTCTATTACGACACCCATCTCACGCAACTTGGCAGTTACAGCTTCTAAATGAAGTGGAATAACATTGTCAATTACTACACCATCACCAACTGCTGCAGCCATAATCATAAATGTAGAAGCCTCAATACGGTCTGGTATAATCGTATGATTCGTGCCACTTAATTCATCCACACCGTCAATGCGAATAACGCTTGTGCCAGCACCTTTGATTTTAGCGCCCATATTTGTTAGGAGCGTTGCAACATCAATGATTTCAGGCTCTTTTGCAGCATTTTCAATAACCGTTCTTCCTTTAGCTCGAACAGCGGCTAGCATAATATTAATCGTTGCACCGACACTGGCTACGTCTAAATAAATTTTGGCACCGATGAGTTCATCCGCACGTAAATAAATCGCACCATGCTCATTCGTCACCTTTGCACCTAATGCCTCAAAACCTTTAATATGCTGATCAATCGGACGAGGACCTAGAAAACAGCCTCCTGGTAGTCCAATTACTGCTTGTTTAAACCGCCCAAGCATCGCACCCATTAAATAATAGGAAGCTCTCATTTTTTTTACGTTGCCATTCGGTAATGGCATTGCCACCATCTTTGTCGGATCGATTGTCATTTGACCATCTGCAAATGTTACCTCTCCGCCGATTTCCTCAAGCAATGCCTTTAACGCCCATGCATCCGAAATTTCAGGAATTCCTCCAATTGTTACGGAAGAACCCGCTAAAATTGATGCAGGAATTAGAGCGACCGCGCTATTCTTTGCACCACTAACTGTTACTTTCCCTTTAAGACGACGTTCGCCCCTAATTTTATACACATCCATTTTGCGTTCTCCCTTACGTTTGGACAAATTTTTAAAATCATTTTAGCATTGGGGTAACTTGCTCTATCCGCTGAAAACTACTGATATCACACTAAAAAACAGCCGTTTTCAGCTAAATGAATAGAACAGTTACAGATGAGTCAACTGTGAAGTTAATCTTATTATTTCCCTTCACGCGCCGCCCAATCCGCTAAAAATCCTTCAATTCCTTTGTCTGTTAATGGATGGCTAAACAATTGTTGTAATACTTTAAATGGTGTTGTAGCAATATGCGCTCCTGCTAGTGCAGCTTGCGTAATATGTTGTGGGTGGCGAATAGATGCCGCAATAATTTCAGTTGAGATTTCATGGATGGCAAACATTTCAGCAATTTCACGAATTAATTCAACGCCGTCTTGACCGATGTCATCTAAACGTCCTAAAAATGGCGAAACATACGTTGCACCAGCACGAGCTGCTAATAATGCTTGGTTTGTAGAGAAAATTAATGTGACATTTGTTTGAATGCCTTTTTCTGAGAAGTGTTTACACGCTTTTAAACCTTCAGGAGTCATTGGAAGTTTCACTGTAATATTTGGGTGAATTGCTGCTAATTCTTCCCCTTCACGAATCATTCCTTCTGCATCTAATGAAATAACTTCGCCTGAAACAGAACCATTTACTAATTCTGCGATTTCGCGTAAACGGTCATGGAAATTAACACCTGATTCTTTTGCTACTAAAGATGGGTTTGTCGTAACACCCGACAGAATGCCCCAAGAGTATGCTTCTTTAATGTCTTCAAAATTCGCTGTATCGATAAAAAATTTCATTATAAATATCCTCCAAACACATGTTGTATTTAATCGTCTATATAGTAATTGTCGAAAGTCGTTAGAAAAACACATCTCGCCCATATTTGAACGAGATGTTACTTATTTTATATTATGCTTTTTGTGAACTGCCAAACTCGCGCATTTTACCGATAACCGTTTGTTTAATCGCTTCACGAGCTGGACCTAAGAATTTACGTGGGTCATAAGTAGTTTTGTCGCTATCTAAAAACTCACGGATTGCTTTTGTCGCCGAGATTTGGTTTTCTGTGTTAACGTTGATTTTAGCTGTCCCTAAAGAAATTGAACGTTGAATATCTTTTGTTGGAATCCCTGTACCACCGTGTAATACTAATGGTAAATCTGTCATTTTCGAGATTTCTTCCATTTCAGCAAAGCCTAAGTTTGGCTCACCTTTATATGGTCCGTGTACAGAACCTAATGCTGGTGCTAAACAGTCAATCGCTGTCGCCTCTACTAATGCTTTACACTCTTTTGGATCTGCATAGTTGATACCACCAATTACGCCATCTTCCTCGCCACCAACTGTACCAAGTTCCGCTTCTACTGAAACACCTTTTGCATGTGCGTAAGCTACGACTTCTTTTGTAATCGCTACATTTTCTTCAAATGAATGATGAGAAGCGTCAATCATTACTGATGTAAAACCAGCATCAATCGCTTCCTTACATTTATCAAAGCTTGAACCATGATCTAAATGAATAGCTACTGGAACTGTCGTTTTATAACTTTCCATTAAGCCTTCTACAATTTTTACAACGGTAATAAAGCCACCCATATATTTTGCGGCACCTTCAGATACACCTAAAATTACAGGAGATTTTTCTTCTTCTGCTGCTTGTAAAATTGCTTGTGTCCACTCTAAGTTATTAATGTTGAATTGACCAACTGCATAACCTTCTGCTTTTGCTGTAATTAACATTTCTTTCATTGAAACTAATGCCATTATAAAAATCCTCCTCGAAGATACATTAATAGGGTGCCTTTAGAAAAACTCATTACTTAAATAAAATGGTCTTTGTCTACATACCAATCTCCATCTGATCATACTTTCTGATTGGTTTATAAACATACAAATTTATCATAACAAAAACAGACAGTGTTCGCTACTGCCTGCAAACGAGTTCATGTATTTTTTCTTGTCAATCGGCTAAAATTTTTCCCACTTCATCGCGTACTTCAAATATATTGAACGGTTTTGTAAAATATCGAATTGCTCCTAATTCCATCGCCTTATCAATCATATCCTGTTCTCCATATGCAGTCATCATCACTACGGGTAAATTTATTTTAAGTGATTTTAATCGGGTTAAAATTTCTAATCCGTCCATGCCTGGGATTTTCATATCCAAAAGAACACAGTCAATTACCTTATTTTGAACAATATTTAATGCATCGATTCCATTGGCTGCAAGATGTGTGATAAATCCTTCTTTTTTAAATACTTCACTTAATAACAGACGGATCCCTTGCTGATCATCAACAATTAAAATTTCTTTTAGTTTCAAATTCATCCTCCTTAAGCATTTATGGTGAACTAACTTAATTTGACTATATCTGTATAACTTAATTCGATTCATTTTATATATCTCCTGCTTAATTTAACAAATTCCTATTTTGCTTTTTATTATTCTCGCTTTTATAATAGGCATGAGGTGGAATTATGTCGAAAATTTTAACAACCCAACTTTCAGGACTTCTTCAGCGCATTCAGCAGTCTGAGGAGGACGCGATTGAAGAAACTGCTAGACTGCTTGCACAAGCTACGATTGGACAAGGTACTGTCTATTTTGCATGCTTCGGCGAAATGGACGGCGTGGCCTTGAATGCACTTCATGGCGCTGCACCATTTGTCAATTTTGCAACGTATTCAAATGAGGTGACGCTTTTATCTGCTGATCGCGTAATTATTTTTACTCGTAGTGGCAATGATGAAGATGCAGTTTTTCTTGCCCGTCAATTAAACGCAGCATTCATTCCTTTTGCGGCAGTCGCAAGTGAGGTAGCGAGCGAAACAAACGGATTAAGCGAGTTAGCGTACACATATATTTGCTTGAAAATGCGCGGTGGAATTTTGCCCCATCCAACAAATCTTGGTGAGCGTATCGTGATGCCCCATTTAATCGCTGCCCTTTTCGTTTATGAAGCAATCAAAATGGAATTTGATGAAATGATTTCGGATGACGATGATTTTGATGAGTAAAGATAAGTCTTTATGTAAAACTCAAACTGAATTATAAAAGCTGCGATTTTGACTTACCATCAAAATCGCAGCTTTTTACTTTGGCTAAAATTATTTACGGTTATTAAACGCCGCACCAACAAACTCACGGATTAATGGCTGTGGACGTTGTGGACGAGAAATTAACTCTGGGTGGAATTGACCAGCTACGAAGAATTTCTTCTCTGGTAATTCAACAATTTCAACTAATTTATTGTCAGGAGATACACCTGAGAATACCATGCCTGCCGCTTCCATCGCTTCACGGAATTCATTGTTGAACTCGTAACGGTGACGGTGACGCTCGTACACTAACTCTTCACCATTGTAAGCATTGCGTGCTACTGTACCGTCTTTTAATTTACATGGATATAAACCTAAACGTAATGTACCACCTAAATCTGTATCTTCAGATTGATCTGGTAAGAAGTCGATAATTGGATATTTTGTATCTTTATCTAATTCTGTTGAATGTGCACCTGCTAAGCCCATCACATTGCGTGCGAACTCAACTGTTGCTAGCTGCATACCTAGGCAAATACCGAAGAATGGCACATCTTGTTCACGTGCATAACGGATCGCTTCGATTTTCCCTTCAACTCCACGATCACCGAAACCACCAGGTACGATAATACCATCTGCTTCACTTAGTAATTCCGCAGCGTTTTCAGCGTTAATGACTTCTGCATTAACCCAATCAATTTCGATATCTGAATTGTATACATAGCCTGCATGTTTTAATGCTTCTACAACAGAAATATAAGCATCTTGTAACTCTACGTATTTACCAACTAACGCAATACGTGTTTTGCTTTCTAAGTTTTTCACTTGGTGCACTAGCGCTTTCCAATCTTCCATATTTGCTTTTGGTGCATCGATACCGAAGTGGTCTAATACGATTTGATCGAAACCTTGTGCAAGTAAGTTTAATGGTACTTCATATAAATGTTCAACGTCACGAGATTCGATAATATCTGATGCACGAACATCACAGAATAACGCGATTTTATCCTTCATGTCTTGTGGGACAGGCTGTTCTGTACGTAAAACGATAATGTTTGGTTGGATACCTAATGAACGTAATTCTTTTACAGAATGCTGTGTTGGTTTAGTTTTCATTTCACCAGCAGCTGCGATGTATGGCATTAATGTACAGTGAATATACATAACATTGTTATGTCCTAAATCACGACGCATTTGACGGATTGCTTCTAAGAATGAAAGTGATTCAAAGTCACCAACCGTACCACCGATTTCTGTAATAACTACATCCGCAGAAGTTTCACGACCTGCACGTTGCACACGGTCTTTAATTTCATTTGTTACGTGAGGAATTACTTGAACAGTGCCGCCGTTATAATCGCCACGACGCTCTTTATTTAATACAGATTGATATACCTTACCTGAAGTTACTGTTGAGTGTTTCCCTAAGTTAATGTCGATGAAACGCTCATAGTGACCTAAATCTAAGTCAGCCTCTGCGCCATCATCTGTTACGAAAACTTCACCATGTTGGTAGGGGCTCATTGTACCTGGATCAATATTTAAATACGGATCAAATTTTTGAATTGTAACTTCAAGACCACGATTTTTTAAAATACGACCTAAAGACGCCGCTACAATCCCTTTACCTAGTGAAGAAACTACCCCACCTGTTACGAAAATATATTTTGTCATTATAATTTCCTCCTCATAAGTTATATTAGAAAAGCTGGGTGCAAAAGCATTCCACGCTATCATACATACCACTATTCTTCTCTACTATGAAAAAATAAAAAACGCTCCTCCTGCATTTAGTGTGCAGGGGGAGCGTATAGTTTATACGGTCAATCTCCTTTTAAAAGGAGCCCAAGTAAAAGATTATACGGAACTGAAAAAGAAGTCAAGAACTTTCAACTCAAATAGGAGTTATTTTAAATCCTCTTCGTCGTCTTCCTCTTCTTCGTCCTCGTCTTCTTCGCCTTCGATAATGAAACTTTCTTCCTCATCGATTATTTCTTCATCAAGATCCGTGTCGATATCTTCAATTTCTTCTTCCACGAACTCAACGTCTTCCTCTTCTTCTTCTTCTTCTTCAATGAACTCATCGAAATCTTCATCGAATACTACATCTTCTTCGTCAAGGTCAACTAAATCTTCATCATCGTCGTCTGTAGCTTTTGATTTTTTCTTGCGTGCTTTAATTGTAGGAGCTGTTTCTTCTTCAATAGTCTCCACTTTATACCACTCACGTAAACCCCAACCATTTTCATTGTTCAAAAGGAAGCGTCCTTCTACGTTTAAGTCAGTATAAAATTGTACTAAACGCGCTTTTAAATCGGCATTTGAAATACCATTTAAAGCTTGGATTTCTTTTAATAAATCATTTAATGGCATCGCCTGTTTTTTATCTTCTAAAATTGCGTATGCTAAGTCGATTAACGACTCTTCTGCTATTTGTTCTTTTGTCATATCACGAAAGTTCAAATCATGCACGTCCTTTCTTTTTACACATGTCATATCATTTGTATGATATCCATTATATACAAACATCCTATCACTATGCTAGTTTCATTTCTTGTTTTTTAATTTCGTCGCTTTTTTATAGGCTACATAAAACAAAACTAATGATAAAAGAAGGAGCGGTATAGCAGCTAATTGCTGATTGTATAAAAAGAAAGTGCCGATTAAACAAGCTAAAACTAAAATATAATAAATATATTGCCCCACTACATCGCGCCTCCTTTACTAGACAATTTTATAATGTTTTTAAGAGGATTTATTGTAATTTTTTTGTCTAAGGATAGTATAACGAAATTTGTAGTCATTCGTCGCGATTTCGTTCGTAATTTCTTATTTTTTTTTAAAATCTACATTTACATGCGGATTAATTTCAGAATTTATCCGCATGTTCATGAATTTCAGGATCATTAGACACTTCATTTATTACATATTTCTTCGGTATTGGCCGCCTACTTCATAAAGGGCATTTGTAATTTGACCGAGGCTTGCTACTTTTACGGTTTCCATTAGCTGCTCAAAAATATTACCGCCTGCTTTAGCCACTTCTTTTAATTGCTCAATTGCTGCTTTACTTTTACCTGCATGCGTTTGTTTAAAGCTTTCTAAATTGGCAATTTGCAGCTCTTTTTCATCTTTAGAAGCACGTGCGATTTCCATATTGTCGATTGCATCATCTGAAGGTGGATTTGGATTTAAGTACGTGTTCACTCCGATAATCGGCAATTCACCTGAATGTTTTAAATGTTCATAGTGCATCGATTCTTCTTGAATTTTCCCACGTTGGTATTGTGTTTCCATCGCACCAAGTACACCGCCACGATCATTCATGCGGTCAAACTCTTCTAGTACCGCGCGTTCAACAAGTTCTGTTAGCTCTTCAATAATGAATGCACCTTGTAATGGGTTTTCATTTTTTGATAAGCCATGCTCTTTCGTAATAATCATTTGAATCGCCATCGCACGACGAACCGATTCCTCTGTTGGTGTCGTAATCGCTTCATCATACGCATTTGTATGTAGCGAGTTACAGTTATCTTGCAATGCCATTAATGCTTGAAGCGTCGTACGAATATCATTGAAATCGATTTCCTGCGCATGCAAGCTACGACCCGATGTTTGAATATGATACTTCAGCTTTTGTGAACGCTCATTCGCCGCATACTTTTCACGCATAACAACTGCCCAAATACGACGTGCTACACGACCAATTACCGTGTACTCTGGGTCCAGTCCATTTGAGAAGAAGAAACTTAAATTTGGTGCAAAATCATCTATATGCATGCCGCGACTTAAATAGTACTCCACATAGGTAAAGCCGTTTGCCAATGTAAAGGCAAGCTGCGAAATCGGATTGGCGCCCGCTTCGGCAATGTGATAGCCCGAAATGGATACTGAATAGTAATTACGTACTTTTTGATCAATGAAATATTGCTGAATATCCCCCATCATACGAAGCGCAAATTCCGTACTAAATATGCATGTATTTTGACCTTGATCTTCCTTCAAAATATCCGCCTGAACTGTACCACGAACGACTTGCAACGTTTTTTCGCGCGTCGCTGTAAATTCCTCCACAGTCAATGTACGTCCAAGCTCTTGCTCGCGGAGTTGCACTTGCTGGTCGATTGCTGTGTTCATAAACATCGCTAAAATAATCGGTGCCGGTCCATTAATTGTCATTGAAACAGAGGTAGATGGTGCACATAAATCAAAGCCTGCATACAGTTTTTTCATATCCTCTAATGTACAAATACTGACACCCGATTCCCCAACTTTCCCATAAATATCAGGGCGAACATGTGGGTCCTCACCGTACAATGTTACCGAGTCAAAAGCTGTTGACAGGCGCTTTGCATCATCATCCTTCGATAAATAATGGAAGCGCTTATTTGTACGCTCCGGTGTACCTTCTCCAGCAAACTGACGCTTCGGATCTTCGCCTTCACGCTTGAACGGGAATACGCCTGCTGTGTACGGGAATTCACCTGGCACATTTTCTGCATATACCCACCGTAAAATTTCACCATAATCTTTAAATTTCGGTAATGCCACTCGTGGAATTTTCAAACCGGATAATGATGGCGTTCTTAAAATTGTTCGGATTTCTTTATCACGTATTTTCGTAATGAGCTCGTCACCTGCATAATCTTCTTTTAGCTTTACCCAGTTATTTAAAATACGCTTCGATTCTGCCGACAGTTCATTATTTACTGATTCAATTAACGTTTGGATAGAAGCGATCAATGCTGTTTCACTTTCTAGTAATTGCGCTTTTGTCCCTTCCAACTGATACAATTTCGTCGCGAATGCCGCTTGCTGTTCCGACGTTTTATGATATGTTCGAATTGTTTCTGTAATTTCACGTAAATAATGGCGGCGATCATTCGGAATAATGACATTTTGCTTTTGTGTTTTAATAAATTGCTCATAGGAAGTTTCCCAACTCACCCCAAACTTGTCATTAATTTTTTGGACAAGTGCGGCAAATAATGAGTTTGTTCCTTTGTCATTAAACTGTGATGCAATCGTGCCATATACCGGCATCTCATCTAAATTCGCATCCCATAATTCACGCGAACGCTGGTATTGCTTTTGCACTTGGCGCATCGCATCTTCTGAGCCTTTGCGTTCGAATTTATTAATCGCGATTAGGTCGGCATAGTCAATCATATCGATTTTCTCAAGCTGTGTTGGCGCACCAAATTCACTCGTCATAACATACATGGAAAGGTCGGTATAATTAGTAATTTCAGCATCCCCTTGCCCAATACCGCTCGTTTCAACCAAAATTAAATCAAAGCCTGCTGTTTTCACAACATCCAGTACATCACCAATCGAAGCCGATAATTCCGTGCGAGAACCGCGTGTTGCCAAGCTGCGCATATAGACGCGTTTATTGAAAATTGCATTCATACGGATACGGTCTCCAAGTAGTGCCCCACCTGTTTTTTGCTTCGTCGGGTCTACCGATAAGATGGCTAACTTTTTGTCCGGGAACTCCTGTAAAAAACGTCGAATTAATTCATCCGTTAATGATGATTTCCCCGCGCCACCTGTTCCTGTAATCCCAAGTATCGGTGTGTTACAGCTTTTTGATCGCGCAAGCTCAAGCATTGCCTCAACCTCTGAACTACCACCGTTTTCAGCAGCCGTTATTAAATTCGCTAACACTTCTGGGCGCTCCGTCGATACTTGTTCAAGTTGCTCAGCATAATTCCCGTGCAATGTCGTAAAATCAGAGCCTTCTAATTGTTTATTAATCATGCCTTGAAGCCCTAATTGTCGCCCATCCTCAGGTGAGAAAATGCCTGCAATTCCGTATTCATGCAGTTCTTTAATTTCCCTCGGTAAAATTACACCGCCACCACCGCCATAAATTTTAATATGGGGCGCACCTTTTTCACGCAATAAATCATACATATATTTAAAATATTCGATATGACCACCTTGGTAAGAAGAAATGGCAATCCCCTGCGCATCTTCATGAATCGCAGCATTAACCACTTCTTCAACAGAGCGGTTATGCCCTAAATGAATCACTTCTGCTCCGCTCGATTGCAAAATTCGTCGCATTATATTAATCGAGGCATCATGACCATCAAATAAACTAGATGCCGTAACAAATCTCACATAATTTTTTGGACGATACACAACTGCTTTTGTCATTTCGAAAACCCCTTTGTTATTGTGAAATAATTAAAAGAATACCTCTTGCTAAAAAACGCCATGTAAAGCAGCTCTACAAAATTTGCTCTACATGGCTTCTCCCTACTTTTCCCCTTGCATAATCCCTTGTAAAAACAACGCTGTTTGCAATTCAATATAACGGTCGATTGTATAGTGTTTTTTTAAAGCCCATCTCCGGAATGCCCAACTTTGCCCTTGTACAACGACATGATTGGCCGCCAAATAAATGGCTTCATCTGGAAGAGAAATGGCGTTACACTTTTTGCAATTTCGTAAAATTCGTTCGAAAACCGCAACCATCTCTACTTCCTTATCGAGCACGTAATGCATCGCCTCTTTTGGCAATGATTTTGTTTCTTGATACATGATCGTAAATTCGTCTTGCATACTATCAATTAACAAGTAATACGCGCGAATCGCTTCTTTTAAATCGTCAATCGTTCCTGCATTCGCTGAAAACTGCGATAAACGATTGATTACCTCATCAAATATATTGTCACAAACTAAAAACAGCACATCCTCTTTTGTACGAATATATTCATATAATGTACCAATGCTAAATCCTGCTGCTTTTGCAAGTTCACGTGTTGTCGCGCGATGAAACCCTTTTTCTTTAAATAACTTTACCCCTGCATGGATAATTTGTTGTCTGCGCTCGATTACTTTGTTTTCATCCTTGATTGTTGTTCCGACACGCAATTTATCTATATTTTTCATACATTATTTCGTCAGCATGCGCGAAATTACTAGGCGTTGAATTTCCTGTGTACCTTCATAAATTTGCGTAATTTTTGCATCACGCATATAGCGTTCTACTGGATAATCTTTCGTATAGCCGTAGCCACCAAACACTTGCACCGCTTCTGTCGTTACTTTCATCGCTGTATCTCCAGCAAGTAACTTGGCCATTGCAGACGCTTTTCCGTATGGTAAATCATTCGATTCCAACCAAGCTGCTTGATATGTTAGTAAACGAGATGCTTCGATTTCTGTCGCCATATCCGCTAATTTAAAGGCTACCCCTTGATTCGCTACAATTGGCTTACCAAATTGCACACGTTCTTTCGCATAATCCACGGCTGCATCAAGTGCCCCTTGTGCGATACCAACTGCCTGTGCTGCAATACCGTTACGACCACCATCTAATGTTTTCATGGCAATGACAAAACCTTGCCCTTCTTCACCAAGCATATTTTCCTTTGGTACACGGCAATTTTCAAAAATAATTTCTGTCGTTGGCGATGAACGAATACCTAATTTCCGCTCTTTTTTCCCTACTGAGAAACCTGGGAAATCAGCTTCTACAATAAATGCTGTCGTTCCGTTTTTAGACTCTGGATCTGTCACTGCAAATACGACATAAATATCCGCTACGCCACCATTTGTAATGAAAATTTTCGAACCGTTCAATACATAATCATCGCCATCTTTTACCGCATATGTTTTCATGCCGCCTGCATCAGACCCTGAGCTCGCTTCTGTTAAACCGTAAGCACCGATTTTCTTTCCTTCAGCCATTGGGCGCAAGTATTTTTGCTTTTGTTCTTCATTACCAAACTTGTAAATCGGCCAACCTGCAAGTGATGTGTGAGCTGATAATGTTACCCCTGTCGATGCACAAACGCGTGACAACTCTTCTACCGCGATACAATAAGCTAAATAATCAAAGCCTGCCCCGCCGTACTCTTCTGGCCATGGAATACCTGTTAATCCCAACTCCGCCATTTTATCAAAAATGCCACGGTCAAATTCTTCATGCTCATCGCGATGTTCTGCTGATGGTGCTACTTCATTCACTGCAAAATCACGAATCATTTCACGTAATTGTTGATGTTCTTCTGATAATTGAAAGTTCATTTTATATTTCCCCTTTGTTTTGAAGTTTCTTTATTTCATTTCATCTCATCCCATGACATGTTTGCTAATTACAATCTTTTGAATTTCACTTGTGCCTTCGTAAATTTGTGTAATTTTAGCGTCTCGGAAATAGCGCTCTACTGGATAGTCCTCGGTGTAGCCGTAGCCACCGAAAATTTGCACCGCTTCAATCGCTGTATCCATCGCGGTTTGTGAAGCAAATAGCTTAGCCATTGACGCTTCTTTTCCGCATGGTAAATTTTGCGAACGTAAATGCGCCGCGCGATATACGAGTAATCTTGAGGCTTCCACGGCAGTTGCCATATCCGCTAATTTAAAACCGACACCTTGTTGCTGGGCAATCGGTTTCCCAAATTGAATACGTTCTTTGGCGTAAGCTGTTGCTGCTTCTAATGCCGCTTCAGCAATGCCTAAACTTTGAGCAGCAATGCCAATCCGCCCAACATCTAAATTAGCAAGCGCAATTTTAAAGCCTTCTCCCTCTTCCCCTAATAACTGGGTAGCCGCAATGCGCATATTTTCAAATGTTAATTGGACCGTTCTTGAGCCGTGTAAGCCCATTTTTCGTTCATCTTTCCCGACAATGAACCCCGCTGTATCTTTCTCCACAATAAATGCTGAAATTCCGCGTGAACCTGCCTCTGGATTCGTTGAGGCAAAGACAATATAAACATCTGCCTCATCGCCATTTGTAATAAATACTTTTGAACCGTTTATTATATAATCATCGCCATCACGGACCGCGCGTGTTTTTAATGCACCCGCATCACTTCCTGCATTCGTCTCTGTTAAGCAAAATGCCCCTAAATATTCCCCACTTGCAAGCTTTGGTATGTAGTGCTTTTTTTGCTGTTCATTGCCAAAATATAAAATGGGATTCGTCCCAACTGATGTATGCACGGATAAAATAACACCCATGACCGCACTTACTTTTGATAGCTCATTAATCGCGATAATATATGAGGTGAAATCCATTGCCGCCCCGCCATATTGCTCAGGTGAGGTAATGCCCATCAAGCCAAGATCACCCATTTTTTTAACGATTTCTCTTGGGAATTCTCCTGCTTCCATCCGTTCTATAAAAGGTTCAATTTCCATTTTTGCAAAATCACGAACCATGTTGCGCATCATAAGTTGTTCATCTGTAAATTGTAGATTCATGATAATCTCCCCCTATTCGTATACGTAAAAACCGCGCCCCGATTTTTTACCGAGCCAGCCTGCCGCCACGTATTTTCGAAGGAGTGGGCATGGACGATATTTACTATCACCAAGTCCTTCATGCAAGATTTCCATAATCGACAAACACGTATCCAGCCCGATAAAGTCTGCCAATGTTAATGGCCCCATCGGATGATTCATTCCCATTTTCATCACATCATCAATTGCTTCTTTCGTTGCAACACCTTCATATAAGGCATAAATCGCTTCATTAATCATTGGCAATAAAATACGGTTGGCAATGAAGCCTGGGAAGTCATTTACTTCGACACCCGTTTTGCCTAGTTGCTTTGTCATCGCCGCAACTGCTTCATATACTACATCCGCCGTTGCTAAGCCGCGAATAATTTCAACAAGTTTCATGACAGGTACAGGATTCATAAAGTGCATACCGATTACCTGTTCCGGACGATTTGTTACTGCTGCAATTTCTGTAATTGGCAGGCTTGATGTGTTCGTCGCTAAAATGGCATGTGCTGGTGCGATACGATCAAGCTGTCGGAAAATGGCTTGCTTCACTTCCATATTTTCAACAGCCGCCTCAATAATAATGTCCACTTTGCTCGCATCTTCAATGGATAAAGACATCGTAATTCGTGAAAGGATTTCCTCTTTTTCCTGCGTTGTTTTACGTCCTTTTTCCACATCACGTGTTAAATTTTTCGTAATCGACTTCATACCACGCTCAAAAAACTCTTGTTTCATATCGTTTAAAACGACTTGATATCCTGCTTGTGCACAAACTTGCGCAATGCCCGATCCCATTTGTCCTGCGCCGATGACCATAACCGTTTGAATGTTCATGCTATTTCTCCCCTTCGCCTTGTACTTGAATTAAGATGGCATCCCCTTGACCGCCACCTGAACAAATTGCTGCGATGCCGAGCCCGCCACCTCGACGCTTCAACTCATATGCAAGTGTCAATATAATACGTGCCCCACTTGCGCCAATCGGATGGCCTAATGCTACTGCGCCACCATTGACATTTACTTTTTCTGGATCCAGTGCCGCCAGCTCATTACTAACAAGTGCTACTGCGGCAAAGGCTTCATTAATTTCGATTAAATCAATTTCTTCTAGTGACTTTCCTGCTTTTTTAAGTAATGCATTAATGACAAGTCCCGGTGTTTGAGGAA
This sequence comes from Solibacillus cecembensis, assembly GCF_050272495.1. NCBI lineage: Bacteria > Bacillati > Bacillota > Bacilli > Caryophanales > Caryophanaceae > Solibacillus > Solibacillus cecembensis. The sequence goes on from NZ_JBNNMF010000002.1 coordinate 147,030, forward strand.
ATTGTTCTGGTGCAACGCCGATTTCTGCATGTGCGATAATTGTTGCTAATGGTTGGCGATTTTCCTTTTGTGCACGTGCTTCACTCATTAACACGAGCGCACAAGCACCATCGTTTACACCTGGTGCATTTCCAGCAGTAATCGTTCCCTCTTGACTGAATGCTGACTTCAATTTCGAAAGCGCTTCCATAGTCGTTCCTTTTCTTGGTGCTTCATCTTGTTCAATTAGGAATGGTGGACCTTTACGTTGAGGAAGCCCTACTACGGCAATCTCCTGCGCAAATTTTCCGTCCTCTATTGCTGCAAGTGCGCGTTCATGACTGCGAACAGCCCACGCATCTTGTTGCTCACGGCTAATTTCAAATTGCTCTGCTGTTTCATTTCCGTAAACACCCATATGTACTTGCTGTGGGTTAAATGCACATGTTAGCCCATCATGTAATAATCCATCCACTAAAGTTGCGTCTCCCATTCGCAAACCGAAGCGTCCTTTTGGCATATAGTACGGCGCATTGGACATGGACTCCATGCCACCTGCTACAATAATTTCCTCGTCCCCTAAACGAATCAATTGATCAGCAAGTGTCACACTACGCATTCCCGATGCACACACTTTATTAATTGTTTCTGTTTTAACATGCCACGGAATCCCTGCTTTTGATGCTGCTTGTCGAGAAGGAATTTGCCCTTGACCTGCTTGTAAAACGTTCCCCATAATGACTTCTTGTACATCATCTGCTGCAACATTCGCCTTTTCTAAAGCCCCTGCAATCGCAATACCGCCTAAATCACTTGCAGAAAAAGTGCTCAACACCCCACCGAATTTCCCAAAAGCTGTTCTTGCGCCATCTAAAATCACTGTTTTTGACAATCCATACACCCCTTTGTTTGATTGACTGGAAAACATTTTATTTAATTTTCTTCAGTAGCTGACTGAACGCTCGCTCAATATGATTGTGTATAAAATGGGAGTACTATGTCTCCCATTTCCATTTTACAAAATCTAAAAATATTAATCAACCGAATTTTTAGAATTTAAAGTTTTATCGTAATATTATTCTTTAAACGTTTTTATTTTCAGATATAGCCGGTATTTCTTCAACAGTAGATCCCTCACCACTTACAGTCACTGCTTCTTTCACTTGAACTTCTTCTACAACTGGAGTCGTTTCCTCAAGCACTTCTGCAAGCTCCTCTTCTTCAGTAGAAGCTACCTTCGTTCCAAAAACAGCGCGTTCTAATAATTCCGCGATGTCATAAGTACCAACTGTATCATCTACTTCTTTTGCTTTCGTGCCATCTGATAGCATCGTTAAGCAGTACGGACAGCCGGATGAAATGACCGATGCCTCTGTTGCAATCGCTTGCTCTGTGCGGGCAACATTTATGCGGTTTCCAACATGTTCTTCCATCCACATTAAACCACCACCAGCACCACAGCACATTCCTTCTTCACGATTACGTGCCATTTCCACAAGCTTCACACCTGGAATGCCTTTTAAAATTTCACGTGGTGGATCGTATACATCATTGTAACGACCTAAGTAGCAAGAATCATGGAATACTATTGTTTCATCCACACGGTAATTCATCGTCAAACGGCCTTGCTGGATTAAATCGTATAGCATTTCTGTATGATGTAGTACTTCACCTTTCCAGCCAAAATCACCGTATTCATTTTTGAAAATATTATATGCATGCGGGTCAATTGTAACGATTTTCTTCACATCATTTTTGTCGAACTCATCAATATTTGCCGTTGCCAGCTCTTGGAATAAAAACTCATTTCCTAAGCGACGCGGTGTATCTCCAGAGTTCTTTTCCTTGTTACCTAAAATCGCAAATTTCACACCTGCTTCATTCATCAACTTAGCAAAGGCTAAAGCGATTTTTTGTGAGCGATTATCAAATGCTCCCATCGAACCTACCCAGAACAAGTAGTCCATTTCTTCGCCAGATTTTTTCAATTCTTTTACTGTTGGAATCGAAATTGTTGGTTCAAGGTCACGCCAGTTTTCTTTTTCTTTACGGTTTAGACCCCATGGATTACCTTGGCGCTCGATATTTGTCATCGCGCGTTGTGCATCTGGATTAACCTTGCCTTCTGTCATTGTTAAGTAACGGCGAAGGTCAATAATTTTATCCACATGCTCATTCATAACTGGACATTGGTCTTCACAGTTACGGCATGTTGTACAAGCCCAAATTTCTTCCTCTGTAATAACATCACCGATTAAAGATGGGCTATAAATGTTATCAATTACCGCCCCTTCTGCACCAGCAGCCATTGCAAGCTGATTTCCTTGTGTGTTTTTAAAGAATGAAAAAGGTACCCACGGCTTTTGCTTCGTTTCTACAGCACCTGTAAATGTTAAGTGATCGCGCAATTTTACGATTAAATCCATTGGCGATAACATTTTCCCTGTACCCGTTGCAGGACACATATTTGTACAGCGACCACATTCCACACACGCATATAAATCGAGCATTTGCTTTTGTGTGAAATCATGAATTTTCCCAACACCAAGTGGAGGCATATTTTCTTCATCTTCTGCTTCCTCTAATGCTGCAAAGTCAATCGGACGTAATGTCCCCATACGCTCTTGACGGTTGGCAAATACGTTCATAATCGACGTAATTAAGTGGAAATGCTTCGATTGCGGAATATATACTAAGAATGTTAATAGGAATAGTAAGTGTGCCCACCACATTACATAAAAAATCCCGATAGCTGCTGTTTGTGGCAACCATTGGAACAGCCATGCGATGCCCGATGCAACTGGCTCAGCACCTGTTAAACCATGATCTTGCCAAATTAAGCCCATTCCGTTTGCTACTAATGTCGATAGCATTAGCCCACCGATGAAAATAAGTACAAGTCCATTTTTAAAGCCTCGTTTTAAGCGGACAAGCTTTTCCACATAACGGCGGTAAAACGCTGTAAATACGGCTACTAAAATAACAAGTGCTACGATTTCTTGGAAGAATGTAAACACAGGATATAAGCCAACGAGTGGCAAATGTGTACCCGGTAGTAACCCCTTCAAAATTAAATCAATCGCACCAAGTTGCACGAGTAAAAATCCATAGAAGAAGAAAACATGCGTTAAGCCCATTTTCTTATCCTTTAACAATTTAGACTGTCCAAACACTTTTTCTACGATATCGCCGATGCGGGCCGATAGTTTTTGCTCGAACTCTTCTTTTCTACCTAATTGAATAAAGTCATAGCGTGTTTTTAATAAATAAACGAATAAACCAAGTGCATATAGTAACACAGCACCGAAGGCTATCCAATTGACGATCAATAATACATTCATAACGCTCCCCCTTTTAATCTAAAATTCCAAACCCCTTTGTTAGAAAATTTCTTCAATTTATCTATATCCTCATTTTAGTTATGAGTGAGCATTCAGTCAACACTATTTCTAATAAATTGTGAAGATTTGATATAATTATTAAAAAAGCTAGCTTAACGATTTTTTAATCGTTAGCTAGCTTTTTAACTCGATTCAGCATAATTTTACTACTTCAAAAGTGAGGAATGTATACAAAAAACGCAGTTCTATTCAGTGAGGGTTCAAACATCAGCTGAATCAGAGGAACTTAGGCTAAGGACGCCGCGTCATGCGGCAACGCCTAAGTGACCAACATCGTGTTGGCCTAAGCCCCCGGCGGATGTCACAGATTTTAAGGGGAAGCTTTTCGAGCGAGCTCGAAAAAATCTGGACGCAATTACGTCAAGCCGTAATTGATTGTTATTTAAACACATTTGCACTGCGAATATACTCGACATCTGGAATAGATAATCGGCTGTTTGCTATACGCGCTGCGGCAAATAAATAATCTGATAGTCTATTTAAATACTTTTGAACAACTGGTGATACATCGTCAATTTCCTTCATGAGTGTCACCGTTTCACGCTCTGCACGGCGCGCCACAGTACGTGCAATATGAAGAGTTGCCGCTGCTGGTGACCCACCTGGTAAAATAAAACGTTGCAATGGTGGGGCTTCTTCAGATAAAGCATCAATCCGTTGCTCCATTATAATAATTGGCTCTTCTTTTAACTTATAGTGACGTTCTTTCATGACATTGGCTAAGTCACCACCGCCATCAAATAGTTCATGCTGGATGGCCGTTAAATCTGCAATAATATCTGCAAATTTACCTTTTTCTAATTCGGAAATCGCCTTCCCGATGAAAGAATTCAGCTCATCGATTGTGCCATATGCTTGGACGCGTAAATGATCTTTGTCGACACGGCCTCCAATAATGCTTGTTTTCCCTTTATCGCCTTGCTTCGTATATAGTTTCATCCCACTCACCCTTTCGTAATTGGTCCATTTCACAATAAATGAGTAACTATTTCCCAGCTTGCTTATACTTTACGATTGCCGCCATTGTCGTTTCGAAAACGCCTCGACCAATTAATTTTCCGACTTCGGTAATCGGTCCTGCATAGGGCATTTCCTCGCCTTGCTGTGTCGCGGCAATTAATAAACTATCTGTTGCCGTGCCCGTAGCAATCGTTTTCGTTTGTTGATCGACAACTTGCTGCTCTGCAAATGCTTTTGTTTTCGCTTCAGTTGCAGTAATCATCGCTTGAATAAACGCTTCATCGGACAGCTTGCCATTGACAAAAACCCATGTATTCACCGTCCCAATATGAAATGGCTCATCTCGTAAATAGGCTTTCGTGACATCAATCCCATTGCCAACACCCGCCGTTACCATAACGACGATTTCACAACTGCCGGATGAAAAAGCTTGAATTTCCGCACAATTCATAGCCACTGCCGTCAACATAACAACCGTATTTGTCGGAGCAAACTGATGTTGTTGTAAAAAGGCAACCGTTTCCTCATTCACCTTATTTATATCATAGTAAGGAGAAATAGCGCGATTTAAAAAGCTTTCGTACCAGCCGATCCCTGCATTATGTACCGCGGACGAAACTACTTTTAACGGGGCCTCTGCAGTGTATTCAATATAGTCCTTAGTTATGCGAAAATCCCCCACCGCTACCTTAGCGAAATTGCGTTGCATCTCCTTCGCTGGTAGCATCGTAATTTGTGGTTTCGGTAATTCAGGATGCGGATAGGTAGCAATTCGCGCTTGATAAACGTCTTCAATTCGCCCTTGTAAAACAACTTCATGCGGCAATCCAAACGCGCGCATCTCTCCATCTTCTAACAGTAATAATTCATCACAATAAAGTGAGGCTAAATTAATGTCATGGAAAATGGATACGACCGTTAAGCCATTTTGTTCCACTTGCTGGCGAATCATATCTAAAATTTGCTTTTGATGTGCAATATCTAAATGGTTCGTTGGTTCGTCTAATAACAGCAGCTCCGAGTTTTGCGCTAATGCTTGTGCAATAAATACACGCTGCTGCTCACCGCCCGATAACAGCTCTAAATAATGCTCTTTATAGCGCACCACACCCGTTTGTTCCATCGCCGTTTGTACCGCCAATTCATCTTCTTTTGACCACGAAGAGAAAAAGCCACTTTGGTGTGGGTAACGCCCTAAAGAAATCGCATCATAGACAGTATTTGAAAAACTGCTCGCATGTAATTGAGGGAGCACCGCCATTTTTTTAGCCAACTGTTTCACAGAATAGCTTTCAATCGTTTGCCCGTCTATTATAATTTGCCCGTCTTGCGGTTTGAGTACACCACTAATAATTTTTAATAATGTCGATTTGCCACTACCATTCGGGCCAAGTATGCCAAGAATTTTTCCCTTGTCTACTTGAAATGACACATTTTTGACAATCGGCTTGTCGCTATAGCCACCTGAAATATTTTTCACCTTTAGCATTATGCCCCACCCTTTCTACGCTGCTTAAAGAAAATATAAGCAAACACTGGTGCACCGATAAATGCTGTAATAACACCGATTGGTAGCTCGACTGGTGCAATAATTGTCCGTGATACTAGATCACAAATGACGAGTAAGCTTGCGCCATTCAATAAGGAAATCGGTAGTAAATGACGATGATCCGCTCCAATAATGATACGTACCATATGCGGGATAACAAGGCCAACAAAGCCGATCGTCCCTGACACGGCAACTGAAGCCCCTGTCAGCATCGAGCCACCTACCAAAATCATAAATTTACTACGTTTCACATTGACACCTAAATACTTCGCACGTTCTTCTCCATAGATCATCGCATTCAATTCACGGCGTTGTAGCCAAATAATGACTACCCCTATAACCATAAAAGGTACAATCATTTTCACATAAGGCCAACCGCGCATCGAAACGCTTCCTAAAAGCCAGCCAATAATTTCTCGTAACTCTTCTCCCGTTAATGCGACCATTAATGAAATACAAGAACCTAAAAACGAACTAAAAATAACACCTGTTAAAATAAGTGTTTCCATTTTCAGTGTGCGGTCTACCATTCGAGCAAAGCTTAATACCGCAATCATCGTCAATAATGCACCAATCATACTAAATACCGGTAATGTAAAGCTTCCTAAAAACGGAATCGAAATACCTAAAAAAATCGTCATGACCGCACCAACTGAGGCACCTGAAGAAATCCCTAATGTATACGGATCGGCTAATGGATTTTTGAGCAACCCTTGAAAAGCTGCCCCTGCAATAGCTAAAGAAGCACCAATAATAGCAGCTAAAATAACACGGGGCATCCGAATGTTCCATAAAATACTGTGGGCAACGGGATCAGTCCCCTTGTCCCACAATGTTGAGATGGGAATAGTAACCGATCCAATTGACACACCGAACCACACGCTTACTAGCAGCAATACTACCGAAACTAAATAAGCGAATGCGTATTTTTTATTCACCGAAAACCTCTGGGTAAATTGTTTGTGCAATTGATTGAATCCCTTCTACAATACGAGGTCCTTGACGACTTGTTGTATCCGAATCAATTAAATGTACATTTCCTGATTTAACTGCATCCATTTCGGCATACGCTGGATTCGATAAAATTGCCTCAACATCGTCTTTATACGTTACTAAAATCACGTCCGGATTATCACTTACAAATTGCTCTGCGCTATATTGCGGCCAGTCTGGTTGTGTCACACTATTTTTAACGCCAATAGTACTAAGCATTTCATGAATAAACGTTCCTGTACCAACTGCGTATAAATCTGGATTCGTACCTACAACGATAAATGCCGATTTGCCATCTAAACCAGCTGCCTTTGTTGTGATTTCTTCAATATCCTTTTGTATAATAGCTACCATCTCTTCTGCTTGTGCTACCTTACCTGTTAATTGGCCCATTTGCTTCATCGTTTCATATGTTTCTTCAAAATTCACTGCATTTTTTACGACAAATACAGGAATGCCCATCGCTTCTAACTGCTCCATACCCTTTTCAAAGTTGTACATGCCTGATCCATGCGCAAATACGATGTCTGGTTTAAGTGATGCTATTAGCTCTAAATTAAATTCCATCCCGCCAACTCTTTCCTTTGTCGCTACTTGCTCTGGGAAAGTGTCATTGTCTGATACGCCAACAATCTCTTCGTCTAAACCTAAGCCAAATAAAATTTCAGTATTTGAAGGGGTAAGAGAAATAATACGTTCTGGTTGTTTCTCTAATGTGATCTCTCTTCCTATTGAATCCGTTACCGTTACAGGGAACTGCGCAGCTGCACTGTCCTCACCTTTTGCTGTTTCGTTTTGTTCTGTATCATTTGTTGCAGGCTTTGAATCTTCTGCGCCACAGCCTACAAGTACGAGCATTGCCATAAATAATAGCATCGCTAAATTTTGTATTTTTTTCATTTCCTTTTCCTCCTACATTTTACATAGCCTATCTAGAATACGCCCTTCAACCAAAAGAAAGAAGCCTCCAACTCGGGAGACTTCTATTGATGTATGCAAATAATTTCGAAATAACAATTATAAGCCACTCCCGATCCACGCAGGTTTACTATTGGCAATGTAAAGGCAGGTCTCCTGGCTCATGCATGAACACTTGTTGACACCTTCCCAAATTTCTTCAGTGGTTTTTTTCAACAAACTTGCATTTACAGTGGCGGGACCGCATCGGAATGAAACCGATTTCCCTTTTAATCCTCATTCGTCCATTTGGAAAACTTATTTTTTACAATAAATCTCCCACACTTACTTTTAAGAACCTTCACATTCTTTATTAAATTAATAGGCTATTCTATTATAGCGGAAGAATGAATGTTTGTATGTAGATAAGCGGGAGTTTTCAGATATATTAATTAAAATCAAGTATGTGTGCTTTTTTTACTTTACTTCGAAATAAAGTCCAGTCCTAAATGGTAAATTCCCCATCTTATAAGCAGGACTGAAAATATCTGGGCTGCCATTTCATTTTTAATTAATCTAAACTTTTTAATCACTTGGCCCGTCAAATAGTTAGAACGTATTTGCGACATGTTTAAAATTAGAAAAAATTGAACATTTTATCATGACATAGACAGATAGGCTTAAACACTCAAAATTACAACAGGAGGATTTTATCATCATGAGATTACAACAAGATGAGTATGCCAAAAGAATAAAAAAAAGAAGATTACGAATTGTAATGATTATACTGGTTATGCTAGTTCCTACTTTTTTCACTGGTTTTATTGTAGGGAAATCGTATGCTAACAATGAAAAAATTATCAAGCAAGATGTAACTGATAAAGTAGAACCTTCGATTATCCAAGGTAAAGAACAAACTAATCTAATGGAAGATTCTTTAGAACACGCTAATTCTGACGTAAACAACAACACCCAACAAAATTCGACAGAGAAGGTAGAAGCCTCAATCAGCCAAGATAAGGAACAAACGAAAAAACAAGCAAGTACTGAAGAAAAACCTTTAGAGAAAGTGGTCTACCTAACATTTGATGATGGTCCTAGTAACCTCACGGACCAATTTCTAGACGTCTTACACCAGCAAGATGTGAAAGCAACCTTTTTCATGCAAGGAAGCAACCTGTTAAAAGAGCAACTCCAGGAAAGTGTAAAACGCGCCACAACAGAAGGTCATTATATCGGTGCCCATAGCATGACGCATGAATTCAAAACATTATATAAGGAAAATCAGTTTGTGCCTGAGATGAATGAAACATTAGCACTAATTCATGAGATTACAGGTTCAAAATCCCATTTAGTTCGGCCACCATATGGTTCTGCACCAGGGTTGAAAAGTGAACAGATTCGCAACCAAATTGTAGACGCAGACATTAAAGTTTGGGATTGGACAATTGATTCCAATGACTGGACGTTAAAAGATAATCCAGCCCAAATTATAGAGAATGTTAAAAGTGGCACAAATTCTGATAGAGAAGTTGTGCTAATGCACGAAAAACCACAAACTTTGGCGGCACTTCCAGGGATTATTGCATTTTACAGAGAACAAGGATATAAGTTTGTCGTATATGATGAAGCTAATCATTTCGACCTCAACTTTCAGAAGGATCCGCGTCTCTAATCTCTTAAAAAGGCATCTACATAGATACACCTGATTATTCAAATATTAGGTTAATCAATAAAGAGGCCAATATGTTATGAATGACATCGCATGTGAAAAATCACCAATTCCTTCTCTTATATATGATACGAATAATCATCTGGCAACACGCGTTGAAGGAATCGTTTTGTACGCTCCTCTTTTGGCTGGACAAAAATCTCATGTGGCGTGCCCTCCTCAACAACATTGCCACCATCCATAAAGATGACGCGGTTTGCCACATCACGTGCGAATGACATTTCATGTGTTACAACAAGCATCGTCGTTCCTTCTCTCGCAATATCCTTCATAACCGTTAGCACTTCTCCGACAAGCTCCGGGTCTAGTGCTGACGTAGGTTCATCGAATAAAATAATATCTGGATTCAAAGCAACCGCGCGAGCAATGCCAACTCGTTGCTGTTGCCCACCAGAAAGCTGACTTGGATAGGCATCGTATTTTTCAGCTAAACCGACCCGATTAAGCGCCTCTTTTGAAATTTTTAACGCTTCTTCTTTTTTCAAGCCGCGCCCGATATAGAGACCTTCCGCCACATTTTCAAGTGCCGTTTTATTGTTAAATAAATTATAGTTTTGAAATACAAAAGCCGTTTTTTTACGAATGGCTAAAATGTCCTTTTTCGATGCATTGTGTAAATCCACTTGAATCGTATCAAAGCTGGCTGTGCCTTCATCTGCACGTTCTAAGAAATTGATACAACGGAGAAGTGTCGTTTTGCCAGAGCCACTCGGACCTAAAATAACAACAACATCCCCTTTATCAATTGTTAAATCCACACCTTTTAAAATTTCATTCTTCCCAAACGTTTTATGCACATTTTTAATTTCTAACATTTTGCACTCCCCCTACACTAGACGTAATTGATATCGACTTAATCTCTTTTCATACCATTTAAATAAATATTCAACAGCGATACAAATGAGTAAATACACAATGAAAATATCAAGATATGCTTCTAAATAGTTGTAGCCGAAATTAGCTTCTACTTTTGCTTTCAACGTAATTTCTTGAAGTGAAATCGCGTAACCTAGTGACGTTGCTTTTATTAAATTGATCGTTGCCGTACATAAATTTGGCATTGCTGCAACTAAAGCTTGCGGGATGATAATACGTCGATACGCTTGCCATGTTGTCAGCCCAACTGAGTGTGCCGCCTCAATTTGCCCCTTGGATACGGTTTGTAATGCCGAACGAAAAACTTCGATTAATACAGCGGTCGTATTGAACGAGAATATAATAAACGCATACCAAAGTGGGTTAATTTCATAGATTGGGTAATCAATCTCATATTTCTCGAATAGCCCATTTAGCAGAAGTGGAATCGTTGCATATAGCACAAATATTTGAATAATAATCGGTGTTCCACGGACGAATGAAATATATAATTTCGCAAATGAATTGAGCACCGGTATTTCATAAATGCGCGACAAGGCGAGGAAAAAACCAAACGGAACTGCGATTAGTAATGAAATAACCGTGACAAGAAGTGCTACTGGAACACCACTTAATGCTACAAAAAATGTATCAATTAAAAATTTCCAATCAATGAATCCCATCAAGTGTCCCCCCTATGTCGCCCGAATTGGTTGCTTCCCTTTTTGAAAGATTTTTTCAAGCAAGGCAAATATTTTTTCAATGATAATGGCAAGTAGCCAATAAATAACCGCCAGTGCGATAAAAATTTCCAATGTATGCGTTCCATAATTATTCGCAATAATTAAATTCGCCTTTCCAACAATGTCGATAAAACCAATAGTGTAGGCGAGCGCTCCCTCTTGTAAAACCGAGATGAAACCATTTCCAAAGTTCGGTAGTGCAATAACAAATGCTTGTGGAAAAATAATTCGTCGGTACGCTTGAAATGGTGTTAACCCAACACTGACAGCTGCCTCGAATTGACCACGGTCTATCGCTAAATACGCTGACCGAATGACCTCAGACATCATCGCCGCAAATTGTAAGCTAAATGTGATGACGACAAAAACACCGGTTGAAACATTTTGCAAATCGACACCGAAAAGATTTTCAGCAAATGCTGGGACACCGTAATAAACTAAAAAGAGTAAGACGATTGAAGGTGTACAGCGCATAATCGTTGTATAACCTTCCGCTAACACGCGCAGCCATTTGTTGCGACTTAATTTTGCTGCCGCTAATCCAAATCCCATGATTGAGCCACAAATGACTGACAACACGGCAATATAAATCGTAATCCATAAATAAGGGAGCAATGCGGGTAATGCTGACCAAATATAGGATAGATCAAAATACTTCTCCATTTGCTTGCCACCTCCTAATCGAGTTTTTGAGTGAAAGGAGCTGCTAAGAACAAACCCTTAAGTAGCCCCTTCTATTTAACGCTTTACTGAATCGAGTACTTCAAATAAATCCTTACCGTAAAACTCGACGGTTAGCTCCCGTAATGCATCCGTTTCTTTTAATTCAGTAATCGCTTGATCATAAGCATCTGCAAATTGTTGTTGTTTTTTATTAAATAATGGCCATGTTTTAATAACCGCAAACTGGTTATAAACAACATCGTCTTTCAAATTGTAATACGGGCCACCTTCTGTTAAAACTTGCCCGTTGAAAGCACCTTCAATAATAACGCCACCATCGACACGCCCTTCATTTACCCATTGCACTACATCTACGGAAAATTCCTCGCCAGCCTTCAAGTTTACTGGATTATCCGGATTTTCCTCATTGTATTCAGCGATTACGGTATACTGCGCGTTATTCGCTGCAATCGGCGCTAACTCAAACCCAGCCGATGCAAAATCACTCAAATTTTTAATCTGTGCATCTTCTTTTTTCAAAACAAGCCCTGCACTACTTAACCCTAAAAATTGCTGTGGGAAAATATATTTTTGTGTACGCTCTTCTGTCCAAAAGGCATTTTTTACACCGACATCATATTTCCCTTGCTCCACACCGATTAATAAATCATCGCTAGTTGTACCGACATATTGGAATTCATAGTCTTCTAGCGCTTCATCCACGAGTTTCATAACTTCTACATCATAGCCTGTTGCATCACCCTTTTCGTCAATGTACGACATCGGTTTACTTGCCTGATCGTAAGCTACTTTGACGATTGTTACACCGTCTTTCGTCTCTCCTGCTGAAGCTGAACTTGAATCCGGATTATTTCCACAAGCGGACAATAGCGTTACTGCGGTAAAACTGATTGTTGCAAATTGGATTATTTTTTTTACGTTCATGTTAAAACCTCTTTCTTTTTTAAGTTTTCGTTAATAGCCGTTTCAGCTAACTTTTTAATCGTAATATCATCCATCGGTGGGTTATGAAGCCCCGCACGTACATCGCGGTAATAGCGTTGCAATGGATTTGAACGCTGTAAACTTTTCGCACCGACCAAGCGCATCGCCTTATCAACTACTTGAATCGCGGTGTTCGTTACTACATGCTTGGCGATATTCACTTCATTTGTAATTGTCAATTTCGTCTGCGGGTTGCTGTACAATTGCGCCACCCCATAAAGCGTAAATCTTGCATTTGCTAACTCTAAATCCATCTCGCCGATTAAGTTTTGCACATTTGGCAATTCAGCAATTGTTCCTTGAATACTGTTCGGTGAGTGCTGCGTTGCAAAGTTGACCGCATAATCACGAGCTGCTTGCGCAATACCTAAATAAGTAGCAGGAATTAATAACAACCAACCGTTTAATTTAAAACCTGTAGAATAACTCGGAATTTCAACCAAAGAAGACCGCTCTACGCGTACATTGTCGAGTACAAGGTCATCACTACCTGTGCCTCGCATCGAAAATACATCCCAAGTATTATCGACTGATACGCCTGCAGCTGTTTTTGGTACGAGGAAAAATCCTAAATGATCCTCTTCTTCTACCCACGCAGATACTAAAAAATAATCTAAATCTGGTGCACCACTCGTGTAATTTTTGCGTCCATTTATTATATAAAATTCACCGTCTTTTTTTGCCGTCGTTGCTGGTCTACCACCGCGCACTGGACTGCCCATCGCAAACTCACTTACTGCGCGGTTAATCGTCGCACCTCGGTTGACTTCCTGTGCAAAGGTTTCCAACTTGGATTGCTCCCAATAACGATTTTCAAAAAGCTCCCCAATATTTTGAATCGTCCAAGATGCCGCTAAACCCGTGCTGCCACAATAGCTCGATAATGTTTCATGTGCTAACACCGCGTCGTAAACAGTAAAGCCTTCCCCACCAAACTCTGCTGGTAATGTTGTTTTTGTATAGCCGATTTCACGTAGTTTTTTAAAATTTTCAAAAGGAAATACTGAATCCTCATCTATTTGCTGGGCACTTTGTGTAAAATCTTCTTCCAAAGTCGCAAGCTTCTCCAACCAGTATCGTTGTTTTTCTGTCTGAACAAATAATTTTTTACTCAAATGAAACGCCACCTTTTCTAATTGATTTAGTATCGTTTTGAACTGTTGCGTTTAATCATACTTTCAGAATATTCCAAAGTCAATAATTAATTCCAAGTTTTTTTATAGGAATAGTTAATTAGTTAATTTGGCATCCTTTTTATACGCAAAAAAGACCAGCCGCTTTCTCATTTAAAAGAAAGTGACTGGTCATCATGGATAATTGAAATTACATTTTTTCTGGTGCGCTTACACCGATTAATTTTAATGCGTTGGCAATTGTTGTTTTTACTGCCGTGATTAATGCTAAACGTGCCTCTGTTAGCTCTTTGTTATCAACATTTAACACTTTTTCAGCATTGTAGAAGCTGTGGAATGCTGCTGCTAATTCTTGAATATAATTGGCGATACGGTGCGGTGTGCGGTGCTTCGCGGCATCTGCCACCACTTGTGGGAATGCGCCAACTTTTTTCAGAACGTCTTCTTCTTTTTCAGCTGTTAATAATGCAACGTTTTCTAAAGTAGCCGCAAAACCTTGCTCCCCGGCTGAACGTAAAATCGAAGAAATACGAGCATGTGCGTATTGTGCATAGTACACTGGGTTTTCGTTTGATTGTGAAACCGCTAAATCTAAATCGAAATCCATGTGTGAGTCGCCTGCTGTTTTAACGAAGAAATAACGCACAGCATCTAGCCCTACTTCTTCCACAAGCTCACGCATCGTTACTGCATTACCAGTACGTTTTGACATTTTAAATTTCTCGCCGTTTTTGTACAGCTGAACCATTTGAATCACTTCTACTTCTAACGTTTCACGGTCATAACCAAGTGCCTCGATTGCCGCTTTCATACGTGGAATGTAGCCGTGGTGATCCGCGCCCCAAATATTAATTAACTTTTGGAAACCGCGCACAAGTTTATCTTCATGGTACGCAATATCCGGTGTTAAATATGTGAATGAGCCATCATTTTTAATTAAAACACGGTCTTTGTCATCACCAAAAGTTGTCGAACGGAACCAAGTCGCGCCCTCTTCTTCAAATACATGACCATTCGCTTTTAATTTATCTAGTGCTACTTCGATTTTGCCGTTTTTATATAGCGATGTTTCTGAATACCACACATCGAAATCAACACGGAAATCTTTTAAGTCTTTTTTCAGCTTGTCCAGCTCTAACTTTAAGCCATGCTCACGGAAAAATTCGAAACGTTCTTCATCCGTTTTGTCTAAAATCGTTGCACCAAACTCATTAGATAAGTTTCCTGCAATATCGATAATATCTTGACCATGGTAGCCATCCTCTGGCATATCCGCAGTCATGCCTAAAGCTTGTTTATATCGTGCTTCTAAAGAGTACGCTAAATTGTTAATTTGATTACCCGCATCATTGATGTAGTATTCACGTGACACATCATAGCCCGCAAAATCAAGCACGTTGCATAAAGAATCCCCTACAGATGCCCCGCGCGCATGACCTAAATGTAAGTCACCAGTTGGGTTAGCTGAAACGAATTCAACTTGTACTTTTTGTGCGCCACCTGCATTCGAGCGACCGTACACTTCACCTTGTTCAAATGCCGCTTTTACAACACTTGCAAGGAAATCTTTGCGTACTGTAATGTTTAAGAAACCAGGACCCGCGATATCCATTTTTTCGATATCTGTGCCTTCTGTTTCAACATTTTCTATAATCGCCTCTGCAATGGCACGAGGTGGCTTTTTCGCTAATTTTGTTAATTGCATAGCAATATTCGTTGCAAAGTCACCGTTTGCTTTATCTTTTGGTGTTTCTAAATGGATGTTTAATTCTGTACCAGCTTCCACTAGGCCTGCTTTTTCTACTGCTGCTGCAAGTGCCGCTTTAATGGACTGTTGTAATTGTTCTACTGCGTTCATCTTTATACCTCCGAATAATGTATTTCTAATGTATAGTGGCCGACTGAACTTCCGCCAATTATAAGATCATATTGCGTCAAAAAACGTCCTGATGCTTGCTGATCTTTACTCACTTCTAATGATAGCTGATGTGTATTCGTCGTGATTGGAAGTGAACCCATTGGACTTTCATAATGGCCATCTTCTCGTCGATTTGGATTCAAAGGTAAGCGCATATTCACGCCACCTCTTCGCATAATAACGGATTGATGTTCCGTTAATTTAACTGTCGTTTGAATTTTCAAATCTTCCTGGACTTCCTCATATCGTAAGTACGAACTTCCGCCTTTTTCAATGTGATTGCCTTCAAGCCACATTTCATATTTTTCAAGCTCGCCATCGGTTGGAATGATGGAGGAAACAATCTTTATTTTAACTGTTTTCCCTGTATCTTTCACCATAGCAGTCAGCTCCCTTACTTCAATTTCTATAACCTTTTTATTATAGGATAAATGAACGTCTATAAGCAAGACTCAACTCATCAATTACTCGCCGCTATAATTGCATCAAGTTTTTGAACTGTGCTTAGACCTGAACGAAGATAATTTGTTCCGATTACTACGAATTTTCTTCAATTGCCCCAATTTGATAGTTTTTCATTATAAAATGAAAGTAATGATTAATTTAGACAAAAGGGAGTTTATTATGCTACTAA
Source organism: Solibacillus cecembensis (assembly GCF_050272495.1). Taxonomy (NCBI): domain Bacteria; kingdom Bacillati; phylum Bacillota; class Bacilli; order Caryophanales; family Caryophanaceae; genus Solibacillus; species Solibacillus cecembensis. The sequence continues at coordinate 163,492 of NZ_JBNNMF010000002.1, forward strand.
ATATTTTATACATCTTCTGTATATTAACAACGTTTTCAATTTTAATTTACTGGCCGCTTCTCTATTATAAAGAAAATCCCATCATATATCGTTTTTACCCATATATGATTGGCTTAAACTTTGGTATTGCGGGTATTTTTTTAACAGCTTTTTCTGCTGAATTTGCATTTGGAATTATGGTTAACTCCAGAATTATCCCATTGCTCTTTAGCGGTTTACTTGGCGGTCCTATTGCGTTACTTATTAGTGGTTTCATTATGGGTATAAGCCGATTTATTCAATCAGGGTTTACAACCGACACGCTCATTATTAATTTCAACTTTATCGTATTAGTAATCGTGCTGTTTTTCGCTGGTCGAAAATATCACTATAATTATCAAAATATTTATACCTACTTTTGGTTTAGCTCAATTGAAATGGCTTTTGTCATTTTAGCCATCGTTTTTTATCGTGGTGGCGGCTTTCTTTTGGTTTTACTTTACACAATTTTTACGATCATTTCATTTTACTCGATATACTTTATTGTCAATCAAATTAAAAATACAAATCAAAAAATTAATGAGACGAAATATTTATCAAAAATTGATTACTTAACACAATTGCCAAACAATGCGACCATTGAAAAATACGTGCTAGACGCGCTTGCTAAAGAAAAGTGCTTTACCCTTATGCTGTTACATATTAATGATTTCAAATCCATTCTTTCTACTCACGGTTATCAATTTGGCGATGTGGTCATTAAGCAGCTCGCACAGTTTCTTCAGGAGTACGCCAATAAAAATGGTGCTTTCGTTGGGAAGTTAAACGGTGAAGAATTTATTATTGTTTTAAAGGATGTTGCCCCCGCCATCGCAGTAACAGAGGCGCATACGATTAATAAAGAGATTGCTCGGCACCACGTCAAAGTCCAAATTACAACTTCAATCGGTTTGGCGTCGTTTCCAGATAACGGTAATAATTATCAAAGCCTTATTAAAAGTCTCATCTCTACCCAACAACATGCGAAAAATAATCTTCCAGTTGCATACTTTCATGCAAATAATCTAAAGAAGAAATAACAAAAAACAGCTCATGCCATTTCGTTGGACGAGCTGTTTTTTAATTGTCCTAAATATCGTACAAACTTGCCTTTACTTCACCCAACCAAGTATCATTTCACGCAATAACTTAGCCGCAGTATTAACGGTAATTTCTGCATGATCATAAATAGGTGCGACTTCAACTAAATCACAGCCAACAACATTTACTTCTGAACGGGCGATTTCGTGAATAGCAGCAAGCAATTCCTTTGGTGTAATGCCCCCTGCATCAACTGTCCCCGTCCCCGGAGCATGCGCTGGATCAAGCACGTCAATATCAATCGTTACATACACATTGCGCCCTTTTAATGTAGGTAATACCTTTTTTAATGGCTCGAACACTTCAAAAAGTGAAATATGCATCCCATTTTCCTTTGCCCACTGAAGCTCTTCCTTCAAGCCTGAGCGGATGCCAAATGAATACACGTTTTCCGGACCGATCGTATCCGCTATTTTACGAATTGGCGTTGCATGTGAATAAGGCTCCCCTTCATAATCCGTACGTAAATCCGTATGTGCATCAAAATGGATGACAGCTAAATCTTGATATTTTTCATATACTGCCTCCATCACTGGTAATGAAACAAGATGCTCCCCGCCCATGCCAACAGGAATTTTGCCATCTGCAAGCACTTGGCGCACAAATCCTTTTATTTCAGCGAGTGATTTTTCTGGATTGCCAAATGGTAATGGAATATCTCCTGCATCAAAAAATGGCACATCCCCTAGTTCTCGATCTAGATAAAAACTATATTCTTCTAAACCGACCGATACTTCTCGAATTCGAGCAGGACCAAAGCGCTGCCCAGGACGATAGCTCACCGTCCAGTCCATCGGCATACCATAAAGCACTGCCTTGCTCTCCTCATAATTTTGATGACTTTTAATAAACATGTTCCCTGCGTAAGTTTCATCAAATCGCATCAGTAATCACCTACATCTTCCCATTATTTTATCACTCTATTTTCTTGCGTTTCTTAATTTTACCATACACAATATTTCCTGCTCATGCATATGTATCCTCGAAATGGTCCATACTAAAATCACGAAACGAAACTTTTATTCGCTATTTTCGTATAATTAAAGGCAATCGACAATTATCGACATCAATTGAAAGGCTACGACAAAAAGTATAATCTTTTGATTGAATAATGCAAGATAATTTTCTTAATTCGCAGACAATTTCCCAGGAAATGAGGTGGACTGAGTTGAAAAGACAACAATACTTCAAGCATAAAAAACGTAGAAAATTTAGCAAAAAGCTAGGTTTATTTATGATTGGTCTTTTTTGTGCCGTCGCGGTCAGCCTTCTTTCATTACGAATATACGCGCAAGTCGCTGGAGCACCCCCACTCACTGTGCCGAAAGCGTCCATTTTTTTAGATAGCCAAAACAATACAATTGGCGATTATTTCACGGAGGAACGTCGCTATTGGACGGAGCTAAAAGATATTTCTCCTTATTTAATTGACGCAACGGTAGCAGTTGAAGATAAAGACTTTTACGAGCATGGTGGATTTGATTATTCACGTATTGCAGGTGCAGTTCTTGCTGATATAAAGGCGGGTAGTAAAGTACAAGGCGCAAGCACACTAACCCAACAATATGCGCGAAACTTATATTTGACGCATGAAAAAAGCTGGAACCGAAAGATTAATGAGGCCCTTTACGCATACCGTTTAGAGCTGTTTTATTCGAAGGACGAAATTTTAGAAGGTTATTTAAATACCGTTTATTACGGACATGGCATGTATGGCGCGGAAGCTGCAAGTCGCTATTTTTACGGTAAATCTGCAAAGGACTTAACTTTAGCCGAAGCAACGATGCTTGCAGGTGTACCAAAAGGCCCGAGCTATTACTCTCCTTTAAATAATTTAGAAAAGGCAACAAATCGTCAACAAGTTATATTGCGACTGATGAATGAGCAAGGCATCATTACAGCAGATGAACAAACACGCGCTACCAAAGAGCCACTTGCTTTTAAAAGTGATGAATGGATTGCCACAAAATCTATCGCCCCTTACTTTTTAGATGTCGTATGGAATGAAGCAAGCGATATTTTAGAATCAAAAAATTTAGCAATCAGTGGTGGCGGATGGACAATTCAAACGACGCTTAATCAAGCTCATCAGCGCGCCGCGGAAGATGCTGTGAAAAAAAATATGCCCGATAGTGAATTGCAAGTCGGGCTGGTCAGTATGGATAACGAGACAGGATTTGTGACAGCCCTAGTTGGTGGACGAGATTACAGCGCGAGTTCATACAACCGCGTCACGCTCGGCAAACGTCAACCCGGCTCTGCGATTAAACCAATTCTTTATGCAGCCGCTTTAGAAAAAGGCTTTAATCCAATGTCATTTTTAGACGTAAGCGAAACAACTTTTACTTATGATAGTGGTCGCGCAGATTACACTCCGCAAAACGTTAACAAGAAATATGCAGATCATGAGCTATCTATGGCACAAGCAATCGCAATTTCTGACAATGTTTATGCAGTCAAAACTTTAGAAAACATCGGTTATAAACCTTTCCGCGACATGCAAAAACGCCTCGGATTAGACTATTCAAATGATGATAATCCTGCCATTGCGTTAGGAACGACGGAAAATTCATTGTACGACTTAACAAATGCCTATAATATCATTGCTGCTGGCGGTGAAAAACGAAAGGCAACAACAATCCTTTCGATTACTGATGCGAAAGGAAATGTCGTTTATAAATACGAAAAACCTGAAACAGAGCAAGTGCTGAGTGAAAAGGATGCGTTTGTTCTCACTCAAATGATGACAGGTATATTCGATCCGGTATACAGTGATTATTCTCCTGCAACGGGGCTTTCATTACGTTCGCGCATGACACACACGTATGCCGCAAAGTCTGGGACAACGAATAGCGATCAGTGGATGCTCGGCTATACACCAAGCTTAACTGCGGGTGTTTGGAACGGTTATGACCAAGGGAAAACATTGTCGGTTAAAGATGATATGGCCGCATCCAAGCAAGTATGGATTGACTTTATGGAGGCAGCACTGGAAGGAAAATCCAAGGAGTCATTCACAATTCCAAATGGGGTTCAGCCTGTTTCAATTGATATTAACAGCGGCTACTTATCGACAAGCGCATGCCCGGATCAACGCGTTATCTATATGAAAAATGAAGATGTGCCAACTAAAAAATGTTCGACTTTTGATTTCTTTGAAAAAGATTCATGGAGTAATGTGTGGGACATGCTACCAGGTGAAGCATTCCGTTCGTTTTGGGGATCGTTTTGAATTGACGGATAAACCCATTAATCCATACAGCACGACCAACTAAAAAAGCTCTTTCGTCTCCGGTTCTAGTCCGTAAGACGAAAGAGCTTTTCTATTGATGGCTAATGAAGGGATGCGAATCATGGAGCATTCAGCTTGGGAAAGTTTAAATGCCGCATTTTCCACATCGCCATCCATTGTCCATGTGTCCTAGCTAGCCTACTATTCGCAAGCTTTAAATTCAGTTTACTTTCTTTTAGAAATAGTTTCAACCTCGTAATCATCATGTTTAGGAAATGTCACACATTGTTCACTGAATTGAGACATTTTTCACAACAAACCATTGATGGAAATATATTCTGTGGGTAGCTTTTCATCAATTCAGAGGTTTTACAATGCCTATTTAGGGATGATTCCCCTACGCTAGATCCTCACGCAGTTTTTGCTCACTTCGATTCCACATCTCTTCATTATGCGATTGTAAAAACTCTGCAAGAATTCCTTTTGAGCGCGCATCCATATGATCAACAAGAATATTGCGTTTCATTGACTTATCCATTTTATTTACATGGTCGGCTAAAATTTTATAGCCGCGTCGTTTTTCACGATTTACGACCATTTCACAAGCTGCAACGCCCGCAAAATAAGCACCATCTTCTTTATGATCAATCGTTACCCACACAAGCCAATAATCCTTACCGCCGGCGGAGTCTTCATGATTCGTCGTAAATTTAATTCCACGCTCTACATCACTTTTCGCATGCATTGCACCAATTTCGACCATTGCTGTTCCTTCTGCTACATCAATGATAACTGGCGATACATTTTCAAGGGATAGCGAGCCAATACCAAATCCTTTATGCCCGTCAGTTGGGTCATTTTTTATAATAGTAAATCCCATTTTTGGTTTTGGTTTTTCTTCATTTGTCATTGTATTTACCTCCAATTGCGCTATTATAAATACTATACACTATAATACTAAATGGAGGCGACAATATGCCAATCGTAACAATTAAAATGCTTGAAGGACGTACGGATGAACAAAAACGTGCCCTTGTCGAAGAAGTCACACAAGCCGTTTCAAAAACAGTCAATGCACCTGTTGAAAACGTGTCAATCATTATTGAGGAAATGCCAAAAAGCCATTACGCTACTGCTGGAGTACGTTATAGCGATAAATAGGATGAATTTGTTTCAGATAATACCTAAATATTCAGTGAAAAGAGAGTCTTGTTGATTCTCTTTTTTTGTGGAATCAATTAAACTAGAGGGAATAGGACTAACTGGAGGGGTTGCATTGAAAAATAAGCTAATAAACGTTGTCATTGCGATATGCTTTATCATAGGTTTAGTTCTCATATTTATTAATCCAATCCAAAACTTTTTAATCGCACAAACGAGTAAACGTGTTGTTGAAAATCAAGTCACTGTTTCGACTGTTCCGATGCCAACAGGTGAAGTAGCCGTCGAACAGCCTGTCGCAAGCTATGATTTTGAAGAAGTGCAGTCTTTAACGATTTGGGATATTTTAGCCGCACAAGGTCAGGTAAAAGACATCCCTGCAATCGGCAGCATCCATATTCCAGCTGTGGATATGACGCTTCCCATTTTAAATGGCGTCGGCAAATATGCACTGGCAGTCGGCGCGGGAACGATGAAATCGAAGCAACAGATGGGACAAGGCAACTACGCACTCGCCTCTCATTATATTGAAGGGAAAAACGTGTTATTCGGCCCGCTCTATCATTTAAAAAAGGATGATTCGATTTTTATATCCGATATGGAATTTGTCTATGAATATAAAACAACCTCGATTAAAGTCATTGAGGCAACGGATGTTCATGTCATTGACGATCTAAAGGACGACACGCGCCTCACGCTCATTACATGTGCCGAAGATGGCACACGCCGCCTATCCGTTGTAGCACAATTCGTCGGGAAAACAGCCGCTGAAGAAGCGACGCAGCTAGGGATGAAGTGATTCTTTTATGAAAAGCTCCTATCAGAAGGTTTAATAACGCCTTAAAGATTGGGGCTTTTGTGTTTTGTATATGTGCTCTGATGTAAGGCATTTCGATATAAATCTATGATCAATCAGACTTTCTTAACGCTTCTATTTCTTCCAAGGCTAAATCAGCTTCGCATAATGAATTCTTAACAACCAAAAACCCTACGTAAGATTTCCTCACATAAAACTTCTCTTATCGGAATAAACAAAGCCCCTATCGAAGGAAATTAATCCTTCAAGATAGGGGCTTTCGCATTTACTATTCTTAAAACTATCCACTGCTCGCTAGCAATGTTGAACAGTTGCCTGTCCTAAAACGAACAAGAATGAATCTTTACGCTTTACGACGACGTGTTACGAATAACCACGCACCCGCAAGTAATAGTGCTGAACCTACTAACATCATGCCGAATTGAGAAGCACCGTCTGTTTGAGGTAATTTCATTTGTAAGCTTGCCACTTTATCAAGCTCATCTAGCATCATATTTAAGCTATTCACATCATAAAGTTCTTCAAATTCAGCTTTTTGCTCTGCTGAAAGTGATTCGTAATAGTCTACTAAACCTTTTAGATCATTCACTAAAGCATCTAATTTTGATGGATCTTTACTATATTTCTCAACTAGTCCTGCTAACTCTCCAGGTGTAAGCGGATTTCCTGGAGTAGGAAGAATCGCAGGTGGAATTGTTTTAATCACTCCCTCTAATCCTGGTAACGTTGGCGGTGTTGTTGTGCCTGGGTTCGTTGGATTAGTTGGATTTACCGGTTTTGGATTTTCGCTACCCGGTTTATTCGGATTGTTTGGATCTTCTGGTTTTGGATCTTCGCTACCCGGTTTATTCGGATCTTCCGGTTTTGGATCTTCGCCACCCGGTTTATTCGGATTGTTTGGATCTTCTGGTTTTGGATCTTCACTACCTGGTTTATTCGGATTGTTTGGATCTTCTGGTTTTGGATCTTCACTACCTGGTTTATTCGGATTGTTTGGATCTTCTGGTTTTGGATCTGGATTATTCGGCTCTGTTGGATTCCAAGGATAAGTTGGTGGTGATACTGGCGGCGTTGGTTGATATGCCGCTGCACAATCTTTTACTGTAATTGTAGTTAAAAGATTTACACCTTCGTAAACTTGATATTCAACACCATTTTCAAGTGCATATGGTACTGTCATTTGACCTTGTGCATCTGTTGTACCAGTTCCAATTGTTGTATTGCCTGTTTTGTCTTTAATCGTAAGTGCCACATTTGAACGTGGTTTACCATTTTGATCTTTGATTGTTAATGTGAAGATTGAACAAACATTTGCTGGAACTACTTCAGCTTCACAGTTATCTACATAATCTACTTCTACTGTACCAATATATGAATCATTACGATCATATACTTTGTAATTTCCAGCTTTTGATGTAGGTGGAATTATTATTTTGCCATCTTTATCTGTAGTTTCCGTTATTGTAATGCTTGTATCATCTTCGTGTATTAATGTTACAGATTCATCAACTAAAATTCCGTCAACGTCTTTCACTGTAATTGTGAACTGCGGACAAGTATTATTTGGTCCAACTTCAGCTTCACATTTTCCATCTTTATAACTTAGGTCAAACTCGCCTAAATCTTTATTTGATTCTTTCACCTTAACGTTGTATTTACCTGGTGGTGTTGTATTAGCTAACTTAACAATACCATCTTCTCCAACAGTTGCTTCTTGTGTTGAAGAATCCGTTGTATTCGTTAAAATTACAACTGTATCCTTTGCCAATGGTCCATTCTCATTCTTTACCGTCAAGATAAATTGAGGACATGATGGAGTTGGGAATACAGTCACTGCACAATCAGCATTTGTATTGAAAGTAGCTGTGAAATTAACATCTGCACCATCTACTTTAACAGTATACTCACCCTTTAAACCACCTGCTACTGTTCCATCACCTAATGTAATTACACCTTTTGTTGTTAGGACATCCGTAACAACTACCGTACCATCAGCTTGTTCAACAGTCACTTTAGTGCCATCAGCTACTAAATTACCGTCAACATCTTTCACTGTTAATGTAAAGTCTGGGCATGCTGGTGCTTGGATAACTGTAAACTCATGACTGCAATTTTCTTTATAAGATAGCTTTACCTTACCTAGATATTGCTTGCCTTCATATACATCATATTCAATCGGTTGTACACGATTAGAATCAAATTCAAACTTTCCATCAGCAGTTGGTACTGCTTTAATCTCTGTTGTACCTTGTTTTAACGTTAATTCAGTAATATCTTTGCGGATATTCGAACCGTCCATAACAACGATAGTAAATTTATCACATGATGGAGCCGGTTGAACTGTTCCTTCACAATCACCATCATATTTCACAGTAATATTACTTAACTTACCTTCAGTTGAGTGCTCTACTTTATACTCGCCTGCTTGGAATTTCACAGGTAATTTAGCTATTCCAGAAGAGTCTACAGGAATATCTATTGTTTTACCGTTTTTATCTGTTAAAGTCACTGTCCCTGAAGTTACCAGTTCACCGTCAACATCTTTCACTGTTACTTTAAATTGTGTACAGCTTCCTGTTATTGGCGTCGTATTGATAAGTGGTTCTACCAAATCTGGATTCTTATCAAGCGTCGTAGTCTCATCTAATGTGAATTTTAAATCCTTCATTTTATCATAACCAGTAGGTGCTTTTACTTCACGAATTAAATAGTCATTATACGGTACACGTTCAAATGTAATTTCACCATTAGCATCTGTTGTAGCCGTTTTAATAATATATTCATTTTTCGCTGTTTTTCTCACTAATTGGAACTCGACACCTGGTAGAGCTTCATCTTTCACTAAACCTGTTGCTGAATCAATCCCTACCTTTTTGAACTTAACGCTTCCACGTGTAGAAGTGAAATTGGAATCAGAACTACTGAATTTGAATGCTCCTGAATATTTATCTTCAATTTTTTGGTTCGCTTCAGTTTGTCCAGTATAATGCAATGTGGCTGTATTTTCTAAAGCATCATCTTTTTTACCAAAGCCGATTGTTTCATATTTTACTTGATACCCTACGTTTTCTAAGCTAGGGAACGTTAACTTAAAGCTACCATCTGTAGCAAATGTAACTGGAATATTACGTTGTACTAGTGTTTGCCAGTCCGCATTATTAGAAATCCCTCCAGCCGTAACTTTATACGTAGCAATTTGAATACTGTCTTCTAAAAGCATTAAATTATTACCTGGTAAATCTGTTAACTCCACATTTATACCTAGGTTAGAATGCGATTTATTCACATCTAACGTCCAAGTAATTTTTTCTGTTTGGCTATTTTGATTTGGTTCTCTTTTTGTAATTAAATTATTTGCTACATCCTTAATAATTGTTACTGGTGTTGATTTTAGTGTAAAACTTTGAGTTCCTTTTGTCTTAAATGTAGCTTCGTTTTTATAAACATTTCCTGCATCTTGTTCATTTGTAGAGCCGATTCCTAAAATTACATCTGAATCAACCGTGTTATAACGTACAACGTATGCTTCATTGTTAAGAACTGAATCTATTATACTGTTGAATGTTAACGTAAAGCCTGTATCAAATTCATTTGTAATAGTATAGTTACTAGCATCAATTGGTGTAGTTCCAATCGTACCACCCGTATCATCACTACCGAAACCTTTTAATGGCAACACTTCAATTGTACCCGGAACATATTTATGCCCGTCGCCAACCGTATCGACTAATACTGCCCCTTGAATATCTTTTTTATTAATATTTACTCTTACATCCCATGTAAATTCACGTGTTGAATAATCGAATTTACCTGATTTACTACCATTGTTTATTGTAGTTTCACTTGGAATATATTCAGCTGTTTTTGTTTTATCATAAGTGACACCGCCACTCGTCCACGTAGTATTTGCTGTATTACCGTATCCTTGGGTTGCTACTATACCTGTATCACCAATATCAAAGTTTGTTGTATACGTTACTTTTACAGTTTTCCCCGCAGGTACGTTAATTCCTGTTATTACAAAGCCTTTTGTTGGATCAGGATCAGGTGTATAACCGTTTTGCCCATCAACTTGGACTATATCATCTATTTTTACGCTACCCGCTACTAACGTATGTTTACCGTTTTTCGTACCATTTATAAACGTATCTGTTAATGTAAGATTTGTAATGGCTTTATCTGGATTATCTGATGTAATATCAATTGTCCAAGTAATTAATTTATCATCAACATTAATGACACGAGTTTTTTTCAGTAAATTTTCAGTTAAAGTGTAACTTCCTGGATTTGACTTTCCAATACCGTTCGTTACTGTATTATTTAATATTTGACCAGTAATATCACTATCTTCAATAAAGTCTTTCGCGTCGTATTTCGATTCATATGTTACTGTATATGCATCTGAAATGTCACCATCAAAAGATAGTTTGAATGTTTTACTATCTCCAGTGCTAGGAGTAACTGTGTAGTTAAGCACTTCGCCTTCTCCTGGTACAGTTGTCGATACATCCCCATCAGTATCACTCATTTTATAAACTTTAATAGAATCAATATCAATTTCATGTGGTCCTGAAATTGTATCTTCAAGTGTCGCATCAGCCTCATCAATATTTAACAAGTTATGGTTGTAGTCGATACGCCAGTTTTTCGTATAGTTATCACCTGTTGCATCGTGCTTGTCTAACGCTTTACCGTACGTAACTATGTGCTTGACATCGCTATTAGAAGTTTCAGGTGTACCGTCATTTGTAAACGTTACTGTGTTATAAAAATCCTTGGCACCATCACGTTGATCAGCATCTAAGCTTACTTCTGTTTTATACGTAATTTTATAGGCGTTTCTTTCACCATCTGTAAATGTACTATTAACATCTGACCAGTTACGATCCGTAAGTACTTGATTACCTGAACTTGTTGGATCTTTTACACCATTTAATCCAACTGTGTACTCATATACATTCACAGAGTCAGCAACAATCACATGTCCGCCTGTTGCGTTATCTGTCAATGTTGCGTTTGAAAGTTTTTTCCCCGCTTCATTCACCCAAACTTCCCATTCCATTTGGTGGTTACCATTTGTAAGTGTAGGTGTACCGATACTCTTCTTTTTTGCCTTCTCATTGCTCGTTGAAGGTTTAAATGTGAATTCTGCTTTAATATTTTGACTACCATCAGTAGCGCTTGGAATTTCTAGCTCTTGTTCAATGTCATCCAATAATTTATTAAAGCCTGAACTGAAATTAATCGTTAATATCGCTGGGACTGAACTTCCCGAACCCGGCTCCATTCCGCTTAACTCAACTCGCACATTATTACCGGTAGTCGTATATGTGTAAGTAATGTCGTCTACTGTTTTACTACCATGGAATGCACCATCAAAGTCGATTAATGAATTTGGTAATTGAAATTCAAACCAACTACTGTCCACCCATGCTTCTCCGTCCACATCTTGCAGCGGAACAGTAAATGTAACTTCAAAATCGGCCGTTGTATTTTGTTCTAATTCAGTTGGGAACTTTCCTTCTCCAACTGGTTGACCATCAATCTTCATGTTGAAGCTCGAAAGTTTTGCATCTAGAATCTCTTTCGCAACATTTAGTAGTGCTGCTCCCCCAGTATCACCTGAAGTCGATTGCATCCCACTTATCGGTGCAATTCCCTGATCAAGCGCATCACCCGCGCCTTCCATAGCCCCATCATCGCCACTACCTTCATTCGTAGCACCAGATTGCTCCCCTGCATTATTATCAGGTGGTAATGCCTCTGTCTCACTCGCATAAGTCGCAAGTGGTGATAGCAGTGTTTGGAAAACTAATAATACTGTTAACACAGCTATATTTAACTTTTTCATCTTTTTCTCTTTTCCCTCCTTCTATAATCTTAGGAATCTCACCCTTAATTATTTCGCTGGTAATGCAGCGGAAATTGATCGTTTCTCCTGTCGATCAATCCAGTGAATTACGTTATGTAGCGAACCGTTCCGGATAAAATTGCCTTCTTGCAGTATAAATCCAGAATTTTTCTCTCTCTAAATAAATATTCGCCCATAGACGTTTCTCCTGCTCTTAAAAAGCCAACTGGAATTATCAACTAATTAAGCTGATAATTACTTTATCGGTAATACTTTCCACTATTATAGAGGGGAAAACGAATTTTATAGGTTAATTTACTTAGAAACGTAAAAAAACTATGTTAATTATTCCTTTTAGCACCCTTTTTCTAAATAATTCGTAATAAAAAACCGGTTAAATAAATAACCGGGTCCTTTTGACTATTTATTATTTTTTGTAAGAGTTTTCTAGAAAGGAACACTATACTTTATAATGGTTCTGAAAATATTTGTCAATAATTTCTATCTGTTCCAATTGATAAATACCCATTTTAAGATAATAGAACTATCACCACTCAAACTATTAAATAACCTTTTATCATAGACGAAGTATTTCCTTTGGGTAATACACCTTATAATCCGTCTTAATATTATTGGCAATTGTAGATACAATGTGTGACTGCTCGGCTAGCTCGCGAATTTCACCACTTGGCATTTCCAAATAAATCGGACGTTTCGTCGACGCCACGCCTGGACGATAAAAATCATACGGTAAATCGGATGTCGAATCGGCTTTCACATAATAATCTGGATCAAAGCCAGCTGATTTCACCTGTTCAATCAACCATGCATAACGCTCTGGCTCTTCCTCAGGATTCAAATCGATATGAACAAATAAATCACGATTTACAAAACGGCGGCATAAATCGCGTAAAATGACATCTTCTTCGTCCATCCAAAATTGGAAATAGGCGAGCATAATGCTTTCATCTAGTGCTAAATATTGCGCTAATGTGACATCGCCTTTAAAGAAAGATTGAAAATGCGTCGGCTCCTGCTTAAATGCATAACCTTGCTGGCATAGCTTCTTAGCGCGCATTAAAATATTATTCAAAATTACCTCCGCGCTACGTGATACCGGATGGAAGTAAATTTGTAAATACATTTGATAGCGCGACATAATATAGTCTTCTACTGCATGCATACCGCTCGATTTAATAATGACCCCATAATCTCGTGGGCGCATGACACGCAATATACGCTCCATATCAAAATGACCGTAGCTCACCCCTGTATAATAGGCATCGCGCTGCAAATAATCCATGCGGTCGGCATCAATTTGGCTAGAAATTAAGCTGACTACAAGCTCATTTGGATATGTTTTTTCAATGACTTGCGCTACTTTTTCTGGAAAGTCCTCTGATACTCGGTTCAGTACTTGATTTACCTCTGTATCCCCTAAAAGAATTTGGCGTGTAAAGTCTTCATGATCGGTTTCAAATACGTTTTCAAATGCATGTGAAAACGGGCCGTGTCCTAAATCATGTAGCAGTGCCGCGCATAACACTAACAAGCGCTCTTCCTCATCCCATTCAGGGCGACCTTTAAATACATCATCCACAATCCGACGCACAATTTCGTAAACGCCGAGCGAATGGTTAAAGCGGCTATGTTCAGCCCCGTGAAACACGAGATATGCTGTGCCAAGCTGCTTAATACGGCGCAAACGTTGAAACTCCCGCGTCCCGACTAAATCCCATATGACTTGATCGCGCACATGGACATAACGGTGTACGGGGTCTTTAAAAACCTTTTCTTCCTGCAATTTCTTTTGTGCATATGCATCCACTTCAAACGACCTCCTCATTATTTTCCTACTATTATATAGGACACGCTTTCAGAACAAAACAAAAACTACCAGGTTGTATATATTCCGCCTAGTAGTTTATGTCATTACTTTTTTAGTTTGTCTAGCACCTTTACCATTAACTCCTCTTCAGTTAATGCGGCAACTGGTCGATTGTTTACAAATGTAAATGTTTTTTTGCGGCCGGGACCACAATATGAATGACAGCCAATTTCAATCGTTGCTTCTGAATCAATTTCTTGTAGTTTAGGAATTAACGTCTTTAAATTAACGGCCTGACATTCATCGCAAACGTGAAATAAGTTTGCCATAGTGTCAACACCCTTTCTCATCAAATTTGTTCATTATATCATTTAAACCTATTTTATTATTGTATCGTAAATAGGGATTGTCATTCAAGTAATTTCCTATCAATTCCGCCAAAGGTCTGATAGAGCAGTAAAATAATTATTTTCCAGTTTTATTGAATAAATGCCCTCTCATCTGGACATGATAGATTATGAACAACAAATCTATCAACATGGCAGGAGGTCATTTACATGACAAAAACTAGACAGGATGCTTGGATGCAAGATAATGACGAATTATTAGCGGAGGCTGTTTTACGTCACGTCAAGGAAGGCAGCACACAATTAAATGCTTTTGAAGAAGCGGGAGATGTATTAAATCGCACGGCAGCAGCTTGTGGATTCCGCTGGAACGCGGTTGTGCGCCGCATTTATGAAGAGGAATTATCACTGGCAAAAAAAGAACGCAAGGAAAAAATGCGCGTGTTAAATGCTGCAACAAAACGACGCATTAACCCACTCTATTTACTACCAACTTCTGAGGAGGAGCCGAAATCTATTCCTCTTTCAGCATTATCACTAGATATTGTAATTGCTTATTTAGTAAGGTTACAACATTCTCAAACATCCGAGCAGGAAGTATTAAAATGGCGCAAGTTGGCTGGTGTCTTAACGGAACAAAAGCAGGAACTTCAACAAGAGCTTACAGTGCTTCAAACTGAAAATAAAGCAATCAAGGATGACTACGAACAATTTGTTTCAATTATGAACCGTGCACGTCGCCTCGTAACATTAGAAACAGAAGATGCGCGTATTGCACCAACATTTAAAATGGAAAAGAACGGAAACTTAGTGAGCCACTTACCGACAAATGAATCGGGCGAAGTACATATGTAGTACTTCCCCCTCTTCTTACTTAACGTGCTCTCTTTAGCGCAACAATGATTCATTACGTTTTAAAATACGCGCTAAATAATAATCATATAGTTCCATCTCATTTAACTGAATCGGTGTTTCATATAGTTGTCCATTCCATGCCGTTAACAGTTGACGCAGGCGTTCATTCACTTGCTGGACTGTGAGCGGTTGTCCAATTAATTGCTGTAAGGAAGCCATAACATGAGGCGTAATGTCAGGATATTGGAATTTTGTTTGTTCCCCTTGTAAACTCGCTTCATAAAATTGTTTAATGCGTTCAGCACGTTCACTACCGTCTCCCTCAACGCATAAATAAATTTGGATGGCAATTCCGTTTTTCATGCGGCGCTGCGAAATTCCCGCGAATTTTTGTCCCCCTATGCTCAAATCATAGGAACCTGGGCAATACGAGCCAACAATTTCATAGGCTTTGATTTTATGAGCCACTTCCGGAAATAATGCACGAATTAACTCTACCATTAGTTCGAATGCATCGTTAATGCTAAGTGGCTTTTCTTCCCCTAGAACAATCGAAATATTAAGTACACCACTATCCAGTACAACGGCTAAACCACCCGAATTTCGAACAATCGGCTCATAACCATTTTGAATCAGCACATTCATGCCCTCTTCAATATGTGGTAAGCGATGATCTTGAATGCCTAATACAACTGCGTCATGATGCACCCAAGTGCGAATGGTTGCATCACTTTTTTGCTGTCCAATAAGATGACAAAGCGTATCGTCCATCGCAAAAGATTCTAGTGGTGAACGTTTATTGGCACTGATGGATTGGTCGATAAAGCGCCACTTTGTTTGCTGTAATATTTTTTTCATTTGCTTAACTCCTCAAATTTTTCATACACTCAGCATACCGCAAATGCAAGTCATGTCAAATTGATGAATTTCACTCACTTTTCGGTTTCAATTGTTTTTTTTCCGAGCAGTTGTGCTACACTAATTGTGAATCATTTTCAATTATAAGGAGTGTTAAACACATGAATGAAGCAGCAATTACATTAGATGGTTGGTACGCTTTACATGAATTCCGTTCTATTGATTGGGCGTCATGGAAATTAGTTTCACAAGAAGAACGTGAAGCCGCTACACAAGAATTTATCCAATACTTAGAACAATTAAATACAGCGACAGGCTCCCATGCTTTTTATGCCATTATTGGTCAAAAAGCGGATTTTATGCTGATGACATTACGTGAAACACCTGAAGAATTACATGAAGTAGAGACACAATTTGCGAAATTGGCTATTGCTGATTTTACAATGCCGGCTTATTCATACGTTTCAATAGTAGAGCTTTCTAATTACTTAGCAGGACAGTCTACAGAAGATCCATATCAAAACCCACATGTGCGTGCACGTCTCTACCCAGAACTACCAAAATCGAAGCATGTGTGTTTCTACCCAATGGACAAGCGTCGTGAAGGCAATGATAACTGGTATATGCTACCGATGGACGAGCGCCGTCAGTTAATGCATTCGCATGGCTTAATCGGACGTAGCTATGCAGGAAAAATCAAGCAAATCATTACAGGTTCTGTTGGTTTAGATGACCATGAATGGGGCGTTACATTGTTCTCTGATGATATGCTGCAATTCAAAAAAATCGTATACGAAATGCGTTTTGATGAAGTATCTGCACGTTACGGTGAATTCGGTGAGTTTTTAGTCGGGAATTTACTGGATACAGACAAGTTAGAGAAATTATTATCAATTTAATCAACACAAAGAAGGTGAGCTGCGGTATGCACTCACCTTTTTCATGTATTGTCATCCTGCATCTTTAATATGAGAATGACGGTATTAATAAATAAGCCAATGAAAAGAATAATAATAAATAAAAACCAATGCACCGGCTGTTCATAAAAAATCGCCACACCAAACGCTAAAATCGCACTCAATACAATACCTAGCCAAATTTCTAATTTCATCATCTTCACTCCTCGAGTTTACTTCACCACGAGGCAACATTCCCTTAACAATTATTTACTACCTTTACCCCATTTCCAAAAAATATTACACCTATATGTCTATTTATTAATAGTATATACAAATAGCCTACATTTATGCCGGGCTTGCTAAGCATCATTTTGGGCTCGCTGCATATACTGTACGAAAAGGAGGGTAATCGTCGTGAATTCAGACGACACATTGATTACTAGTCACCTTGAGACACATTGCTTTTATGTTCAGTTACACCAGATAGCCTGTCTACAAATTTAATTTTCTTTTGGAAAGGATGCGAGTTTGACTTATTATTGGACAAATCCGATGCAACAAATGAATCCATCGACAATCCCGATGCAACCGAGTTTCCCAAGTACTGGTTTGCCACGTGAGGAATCTTACATTGAAAACATTTTACGATTAAACCGAGGGAAACCTGGGGTATTTCATTTTTCATTTAATAATACGGGTGCCGCAGATAATAAAAAGGCGGTACGAGGTGTAGTTGAAGCAGCCGGTCGAGATCACGTAATTTTACGCGATTTAAAATCGGATCATCGTTATTTATTCCCGATGATTTACTTTGATTATGCTGAATTTGATGAGGAAGTTGCTTATTTCCCACAAACAATATAAGGTTTGCGGGATACAGAGGATTTGAAAAAACATGTGCATACAAAAACGTCACTTCCTGTAAAAGCGAAGTGACGTTTTTGTTTTATTTTACTTTAAACTGCTGAATTTCATTTTGTAATTGGTGCGCGCTTTCACTTAATGTGACCGCTACAGACGATACTTGTTGCATCGTTGTAGCTTGTTCTTCCGTTGCTGCTACAATGACTTCTAAATTTTGACTCGCACTACTAGAACCATTTGCAATTTCGGCAACAGAAGCAGTCACTTCTTCCGCGCTTGCAGATAATTGCTCAGAAGTTGCCGAAATCTCTTGAATTTGTACCGTCATTTGATTGATCGCTTGTTCGATTGATGTAAACGATTGACCGGCTTCACTAATAATTTGTACACCATCTTTTACTGACATTAACGATGCTGAAACGGCTCGCTCTACATTTTCTGTGTCTGATTTAATTTCCAACGTCAAATCGACAATCGAAGTTGCTGAGTTTTTAGATTCCTCGGCAAGCTTGCGGACTTCATCTGCGACAACTGCAAACCCTTTTCCATGCTCACCTGCACGTGCCGCTTCGATAGCAGCATTCAATGCTAATAAATTCGTTTGATCTGTAATGTCTGTGATGACTTTAGAAATCGAATTAATTTCTTCTGTTTGCTGTGCTAACTTTCGAACTAATGTATTCACTGAGTTCGTCGTTTCATTAATTGTTTCCATTTGCTTTTTCGCATCTTCAATAATCGTGCCACCTTGATCCGCTGTATCCGATGCCTCCATAGAGCTGGAATGTAACACTTGCGTTGCCTCTGCAATTCGTTGTACGCCTTGTGCTGTTTCTTCCATAGCATTCGCACTTTCTTGTGATGCTTGTGCCGCAGCTTGTGCTGAACCAGCTGTTTCGTTAATGCGCATTGTGATACTCTCCGAAGTCGCAGCTACTTCCTCTGTACTCGCTGACAGTTCTTGTGCTGAAGCCGTTAATTGCCCAGCATTCGTTTGAACATTTTTTATAAGCGAAGCTAAATTATTTTTCATTAAATTAAATGATTGACCAAGCTGACCAATTTCATCTTTTGATGATGTTTGAATATCCTCGTTCGTTAAGTCCCCTGATGCAATAATATTTGCCTTTGTTACTAATACTCGAAGTGGCGCAACAACTTTTAAACGGATAAAAATAATTGCGGCACCACCAATAACAACAGTAAGACCTAATACAATCCAAACCGTTATTTTAGAGTAAACAATAGACACCTCTGTTTCTTTATTAACTTCAGCAAGTTTTTCCTCTTGATATTCTACAATTTGATTGGAAACTTCTAAAATACCTTCATTTGCAGTTTTTAATGTTGTATTAATATAATTATTTGCTAATTGTAAATCATCCTTTTTTACTGCATCTAATAAATTCACCGTTCCTTCATCAAATTGCTCGTTAAACTTTTGCATTTCTTCAAGGTAACCGTCCATTGTTTCATCTCTTACTAATCCTGTTAAATACGCTACTTTGTCATCTAAATAATCCATGTACGCATTTAAATTTTCTATTGACTTTCCCGATTCATCTAACACAACTGCGCGCGAATATAAACCTTGCATCGCTACGCCATAACGAATTTGTTCAGCCGTTCGAATTTGTTCTACGCGACTATTCATTGCTTCATCTGAATATTTTTCAATGTCATACACGTTCCAATAACTAAATATAATTGTTACGATTAATACTGCAATAATTGAGTAAATTGCAATATTTAATTTTGCTCCAACACCCATTTTTCTTGTACCTACTTTCAATTCACTAATTGTTTTAAAATGTTATTTGATTTTCATTTGCTAAATAAATCTCTTTTAAGTTATTTCGGCACTATTTCACTTTAATATTCATAATTCCGCACTTTATTCCAACATTATACATAACTCATTCAAAATTATTCATATAATATCTACCAAGCGCACAAAACGTCACTTCCTTTAAAAAGTGAAGTGACGTTTTTGTTTTATTTTACTTTAAATTGCTGTATTTCATTTTGTAAATGGTGCGCACTTTCGCTTAACGTGACTGCTACGCCATTCACTTGTTGTATCGTTGCAGATTGCTCTTCCGTTGCGGCTACAATCATCTCTAAGTTGCGGCTTGAATTGCCTGAGCCATTCGCAATTTCTGCGACAGAAGCCGTTACTTCCTCCGCGCTTGCAGATAATTGTTCAGAAGTCGCCGAAATCTCTTGAATTTGCGTCGTCATTTGATTTACTGCCTGCTCAATCGTTGTGAATGAGTGGCCCGCTTCAGTAATAATTTGGACGCCATCCTTCACCGATATTAACGACTCCGAAACCGCTCGTTCTACATTTTCTGTATCCGATTTAATTTCCAGTGTTAAATTAACAATTGAATTTGCTGAGTTTTTTGATTCCTCCGCAAGCTTGCGGACTTCATCTGCGACAACTGCAAACCCTTTTCCATGCTCACCCGCACGTGCCGCTTCAATGGCCGCATTCAATGCTAATAAATTCGTTTGATCAGTAATATCAGTAATAACTTTAGAAATCGAGTTAATTTCTTCTGTTTGCTGTGCCAATTTTTGAACTAATGCATTCACAGAGTTCGTTGTTTCATTAATCGTTTCCATCTGCTTTTTCGCTTCTTCAATAATCGCACCGCCTTGATCAGCTGTATTCGATGCCTCAATCGAGCTCGCATGTAACACTTGCGTCGCTTCTGCAATTCGCTGAACGCCCACTGCTGTTTCTTCCATTGCATGGGCACTTTCTTGTGAGGCTTGTGCCGCAGCTTGTGACGAATCATATGTCTGATTAATACGCATTGTGACGTCATCCGATGCCGCAGCCATTTCCTCTGTGCTCGCCGACAGCTCATGTGCGGAAGCCGATAACTGTCCAGTATTTAGTTGAACATTTTTTATAAGTGAAGCTAAATTATTTTTCATTAAATTAAATGATTGACCAAGCTGACCAATTTCATCTTTTGATTTCGTTCGAATATCCGATTTCGATAAATCCCCTGATGCAATAACATTTGCCTCAATGACTACTAATTTTAGTGGCGCAACAATTTTTAAACGGATATAAATAACTGCGGCTATACTGATGAGAATACTAACAAACAAGAAAAACCAAGCTGTTATTTTAGAATTATTAATGTAAAGTTCTATTTCATCCTTAATTTCTACAAGTTCTCCCTCTTGATAGGCTAAAATTTCATCCGAAATGCCGAGAATACCTTCATGCGCTGCTTTTAATGACGTATTCACATATTCATTCGCTAACCGCGTATCCCCTACTTTGATAGCTTCTAGCAAATTGATTGTACTCGTATTATATTGGTTATTAAACGTGTCCATTTCTTTTAAATAATCCGTCATCGTCTGACTTCTTATCATTTCTTTCAAACTTAAAATTTCCTCATTCAAAGTATTCATATGAAATTCCAATTGTTCGATACTTTCCTTCGAACGATCTAATACGACCGCGCGTGCATATAAACTTTGCATCGCTAAACTGAGACGAATTTTTTCAACCGCTTGAATTTGCTCGATGCGATTATTCAATGCTTCATCTGTGCTCTCTTCAACATTATCTATGTTTAAAAAAGTAAAGAAAATTGTTAATATTAATGCTGTAACAATCGAGTAAATCGCAATATTTAATTTTGCTGTAACGCCCATTTCCCCATTACCTTCTTTCTATCACTTGTTGTTTTACAATGATGTATCTTTGGTATTTGCTAAGTGAGCTACCATTTTGGTTATTCATGTAAATCACATCGAATTATCACCATACATTACTGTAATTAAATTCAAATTTATTATACTTTCAATAATATCGAAATTATCAGAACAAACTATTTGTATCTCTCATTTTATTTCATTAATAGACATATCTCAACAAAATATTTTATTTAGTCCACAATAAAAAAAATCCCCTTCAAAAAGGGATTTTTTCGAGCTCAATAAAGCGTTACTTTGCGTGTTTTAATGTCGCACTGATGATCATAGCCCAACCGATTAAAAATAGCACACCTCCAATTGGTGTAATGGCACCTAATACTTTTATGCCAGTAAGAGCTAATACCATTAAACTACCAGTAAAGAAAACAACTCCAGCATTGAAGCATATAACAGCAATTTTTAATTGTTTTACTTCGCCAAAAATAGCTTTTGACATTAAAATACCAACTAATACGATTGCTACTGCATGCAGCATTTGATATTGGATCGCCGTATTCCAAATGCCTGTACCATATGCATCTAATTTGTCCTCCAACGCATGGGCAGCAAACGCACCTAATGCTACTGCTAAAAAGCCTTGAATAGCACCGGAAATAATTGAACCTTTCATTTTAAAAACTCCTTTTTAATTGATTATTCATTTCAAATATTTAACTACTAAAAATCAAAAAGCGATTCGCCATTTGCATCTTCTTCCTCTAGCTTTTGAGATGACGTGACAAGTGGCTGTGAAATCATCATAGAAGTTGTTTGGATATTATGTACGTGTGGTGCGGCTACTGATGGCTTTGCAACAGGTTTCCCTTCGTCTAAAACGACATTACATAGCGCACGAATTGCCGATAATTGCTCACGGATTTGCTGTTCATCACGCGTTTGCTTTGCTTGAATCGCATGCTTTTCAATTTGTTGGACAATTGTTTCGTAGGAAATCATCGCTGTCCCTCCTGTTTTTTCGGTACAAATTTTAAACAGTCCATACCTGAAGATTGTTTGACAAGAACAGACGGTAGTTGCTTCGTTTTAAAACCATATGCCGAGCAGCCACGCGGGTTATTTTGATCCCATGTAACATGGAAGTATTGACATTTAAAGCAATCAACTTTCATCAGCTGCTCCCTCTCTTTCTATTCTACTTTACCATGGATTAATCTGAGATACACCACTCTATTGGCTGTTTCCCCATAGCCATTAAAGCTTCGTTCGTTTTTGAATAAGGCTTGCTCCCAAAAAAGCCGCGATATGCACTAAGCGGACTTGGATGTGGTGCTTCCAGGATAGTATGATTTTTATGAAAACGTTCGATTAATGTACGCTTACTTTGTGCAGGCTTTCCCCATAGGAGAAAAACAGCGGGCTCGTCACGATTGGCAACACTTTCGATAATCGCATCCGTAAATCGCTCCCAGCCTTGTCCTTTATGAGCATGCGCTTCTTTTTCACGAACTGTAAGTACCGTATTTAATAGGAGAACACCCTGCTTTGCCCATGCAGTTAAATCACCATTTTGTGGAATGGGACATCCGATATCCTCCTGTAATTCCTTCAACATATTTTTCAAGCTTGGTGGTAGCTTTTGTCCATTCTGCACTGAAAAACTTAAACCATGTGCTTGATTGACACCATGATATGGGTCCTGTCCTAAAATAATTACCTTCACATCTGGGTAATCTGTTATTTGTAAAGCATTCAATATATCCGACTTTTTTGGATAAACCGTTTCTTCATTATATTGCTGTTGTAAAAATTGTTGGAGCTGTTGAAAATAAGGTTGTTGAGATTGTGGTGCTAAAATATCACGCCACGTATTCGTTAATGTATCAATCAATGCTTTTCACCTCTGTCCAAACAGTAATCAAATTTGCTCCAAAATTCAAGTACCACCCTATCTGACCTTATAGTTTTTTCTTATTCTGACTATTCCAAGCAGTCACAAGCAAGCTATAATTAATACTAACTAAGAATCATATTTCATTTACAATAAGGAGATGTTTTTATGACATTGAAAAAAACGTTAACGATCGCAGGTTCAGATACATCAGCTGGCGCAGGTATGCAAGCTGATTTAAAAGCTTTCCAAGAGCATGGCACATATGGCATGGTTGCCCTTACAGTTGTCGTAACGATGGACCCAATAACATGGAGTCACAGTGTAACGCCACTTCCTACTGAATTATTACAAAAACAAATTGATACAGCCCTTTCAACAGGTGTAGATGCTGTTAAAACAGGGATGCTTTCAACAGAAGAAATTATTAAAATCGCTTCTGAAGCCATTCAAAATTCAGGGACAGACAAAGTTGTCATTGACCCAGTGATGATTTGTAAGGGGGATGATGAAGTGTTAAATCCAGGTAATACAACTGCGATGATTAACTATTTATTACCTTACGCAACAGTTGTTACACCAAACCTTTTCGAAGCAGGACAATTAGCAGGAATGAAAACACCAAAAACAATTGAAGAAATGCAAGTTGCTGCTGCTAAAATCCATGCATTAGGCGCTAAAAACGTTGTCATTAAAGGCGGGAAAGCATTAGCCCATGAAAAAGCAGTAGATCTATTCTTTGATGGTAATGAATTCAAGCTACTTGAAACGGAGAAAGTCGCTTCTACGTATAATCACGGTGCAGGCTGTACGTTTGCAGCAAGTGTATGTGCAAACTTAGCAAACGGCTTCACTGTGGAAGAATCAGTGATTGAAGCAAAAGAATTCGTTTCAGCTGCGATTAAACATGGCTGGGCTTTAAATGCTCACGTAGGCCCTGTTATGCACGGTGCAAAACCACGTTTCGGCGCACCGCAAGTAACTGTTACAACAATTCCAAGTGTTACAATTGCGTAATTGATATCATCATAATAAATGAAAATCACACAAGATGCTTAGCCGCCTTGTGTGATTTTTTCGTTTGTTGATTCGAAGTGAGTTAGCGAAATTGTCTATTAAAACTAATTTTGTCTATTAACTATGCTTAATTGTCTATTATTCAAAGTACTTCATATAAAAAACATAGAAACTAAATACAAATCGCCCACGCTGCCAATGCCTACTATTTTCTTTTATCCGCTCGTTTTACTATACTAAAGAGAGAGTACGATTTAGGGGGATTAGAAATGAAAGAAGTAAATACGCAAGAGCTACAAGAATTACTGAATTCTTTTGCAAATAAAGACGTTTTTATTCATTTAGAAACGACAAATGGCTCTTATGCGGCCCATTACGATGAAAAGTTCTTTAATGCCGGTGCGTTTATCCGCAATGTCAAATTACGTTACGAGCTAGGGAAAATTGTCGATGATGCCCCACACCGTGTTGGTTTAAAATTGGAACATGGTTGGGTTTATGCACAAGGCATTACACATTTTAAGTTAGATACAGAAGGTCGTCTATTAATGGCGGGTTTAGATTATACAGGGAAGCTGGCAGTCGCACTTGAAATTAGCGAAACGCCATTTGCTTATTAAGGGGGACATACAATGACTTTACAAGAAGAACGCCACGTTTTAGTTGTTTACCCTCATCCAGATGATGAAGCATTTTCAGTTGCAGGAACGGTGCGTATGTATCGCAATATGGCCGTACCTGTTACATATGCTTGTTTAACATTAGGTGAAATGGGCCGTAATCTAGGAAATCCACCGTTTGCGACACGTGAATCGTTGCCAGACATTCGTCGTCAAGAGCTTGTTGCTGCCTGTGCTGCAATGGGTATTGAAGATTTACGCATGATGGGCTTACGTGATAAAACAATTGAATTTGAAGATGATGAAAAAATGGTGAAGCTTGTGACGAATTTAATCGAGGAATTAAACCCTTCTGTTATTTACACATTTTTCCCAGGCTTCGCGGTGCATCCCGATCATGAAGCAACAGCACGTGCGGTTATTGAAGCAGTACGTCGCATGCCAAAAGAGGCACGCCCACGTATTTTAGCGGTTGCTTTTGCGAATGATACAGTCGAAAAAATTGGGGAAGCACCAATCGTTGTCGACATTCGCAGTGTGAAAGACGATAAAATAAAAGCTTTACAGGCACACGCTTCTCAAACCGCTTGGATGATGGCAGAAACGGAAAAACGCATCGATGACGGTGAAGTGTTAAGCGATAGCTGGTTAAACGTTGAGAAGTTTTATCCGTTTACATTTGAAGATTAATTGTATATGGATTATTTAAGGCGAGGGATTATCCCCTCGCCTTTTTTATGCGTTAAAATGTTTTTTTATACAGTTATATATTTATAGTTATGAGGCAAACTCTATATAGTAAAACGTTTCACAAATACGCTTCCCATCTATTATTCATATTTTAGTCACTCCTAAAAATCTGAAAAGTTAGTCTTCAATAAAAACAGTAGACATCTGCATATATTCAGTTTATATTGTATAAATATACAAACTAACATAAAAAGAGGTTAACATATATGACGAAAAAATTTCCTTTCTACACATGGTTCCTGTTCGTTGCTCTTTCGGCATTAGGCGTATTTTTATTCATTACACCGATTAATACCGCAGATGGCATGAAAGTTCCGATTGCGATTCTTGCCAATATGCTTGCTGGTAAAGTCGAGCCATTTATCCATTGGTTTGCACTCGTTACCTTTATTATTGCAGCAGCAGGCTCAGTTATCATGCAGTTCATTCCACAAAAAGGGCCACGTACATTGATGGATTCTTTATTCCGTGTCAACTGGTTCTGGACAATTATGCGTGTCCTTGCTGTTATTTTTACGACGATGTACTTATTCCAGTTCGGTCCTGCAAGCTTTATAAGTGAAGATACAGCGGGTATATTAATTGACCCTGCTTCTGGTCTTATCACATTTATGTTCGTGCTATTTTTATTTGCTGGACTATTACTACCATTATTAACAGACTTTGGTTTACTTGAATTTTTCGGTTCTATGATGGTAAAAATTATGCGTCCCCTTTTCAAAATTCCTGGGCGTGCAGCAGTTGACTGCTTAGCTTCATGGGTTGGTGATGGCACAATTGGTGTTCTATTAACGAGCAAACAATATGAAGAAAAAAATTATACAGGTCGTGAAGCCGCAACAATTGCTACAACTTTCTCTGTCGTGTCAATTACGTTTTGTTTAGTTGTTATTGAAACGATTGGCATTGAAGAATACTTTTTACAATTTTATGCTTCAGTTGTTTTTTGTGGTCTAATTTTAGCTTTCATTATGCCGCGTATTTATCCGTTGAAGCAAAAAGCCGATACATTAATCGATGGCACAGAAGCTCCTGCAAACCGCGAAGAAGTAAAAGAAGGATTTAATGTATTTACTTTCGGCTTACACAATGCGTTAACGAAAGCTGACTCGAATAAAAAACTTGGTAAAATTGTTGCTGGTGGTTTTAAAAACGTATTAGAAATGTGGTTTGCCGTTACCCCAATCATTATGGCGTTCGGTACAATTGCATTAGTACTTGCTGAGTTTACGAGTGTATTCCGTATTTTAGGGATGCCATTCGAGCCGATTTTAACGTTATTACAAATTCCAGAAACAAGTGAAGCCGCTCAAACGATGATTGTCGGTTTTGCTGACATGCTTTTACCTTCTGTTTTAGGTGCTGGCATTGAATCCGAACTAACGCGTTTCTTCATTGCAACAGTTTCTGTCACACAGTTAATTTACTTATCTGAAGTGGGTGGATTAATTTTAGGGACAAAGTTACCGTTAAAAATTTGGGATTTATTCGTGATTTTCTTAATTCGTACAATTATTTCAATTCCAATCATTGCTGCGATTGCGCACATTATATTTTAACTTCTTGTAGCGAGCATTACAGTATCCAAAAAGCCATTTTGATTTTTACGTCAAAATGGCTTTTTATATAAATATGAAAGTAAGTTATTCTGGGTAATTAATTTTCCCTGTTTCAACTAGTTGTTTTAAACCTAAAAACATATAGTGCCAACCTTGCTCAGTGCTTGCAACAAATTCTTTTTCTGCTTTTTCAATGTCTACTTGGCTCCAATTCTCTTCATGCGGCACGGTAATTTCTTGCGTAAATGTCATTTTAGAACCATTTCCCTCATTTTTCAACTGAACGGTAATTATGTCCTCGGCCTCACCAAACTGTGGCATTCTAAATGTTTGGCGAATTAAATTTGGTCGGTCTATCGTTAAATACATACCAATTGCTCGGTAATCCACACCTCCGCGATGATCTACAATTTCCCATGTTCCTCCTTCTACTGGGTCATTTGTAGCCACTTTATTTGTATGTTCCATAGTAAAAAGCCACTTTTTCATCATTTGTGCATCCAACCATGCATTCATAACACTTTCTGCAGGGACTTCAAATGTTCTTGTCATTGTTAATGTTGTTTTTGACGTATTTTGCATTGCTAATCTCCTCCTTATGCTTGTTCTCTTCCAAAGATATACGATTTTTATTTCATTAAGCAACTTTTACATTCATTTAATAAGCGCCCAACTCTCTAATAAAACGTTTTCATTGTGATTACTTTGTGAAATTTCATAATTAACTGAATTTTAAAACATTTATAGTTTTATTTATGTTAAAATGATTAAATTCGATATATAACGGAGGTTACATGGTATGGAAGTTACACAAACGAAAACAATTGCAGTGGAGCATATTTTAATTGCGCATCACTTTTTAAAGGATGTCGTCGTACACACACCGCTTCAACGTAATGATTATTTATCCGAAAAATACGGCGCAAATATTTATTTTAAACGAGAGGACCTGCAGCATGTACGTTCTTTTAAGTTGCGCGGGGCTTACTATAAAATAAAAAAAATTGAAGAACAGGCGCGTGTTACAGGTGTTGTGTGTGCGAGTGCTGGCAATCACGCACAAGGTGTTGCGTATGCTTGTGCGAAACTTGAAATTCAAGCGACGATTTTCATGCCAAAAACGACTCCTAAACAAAAGATTGATCAAGTGCGCATGTTTGGTCGTAACTTTGTAGAAATTCAGCTTTCTGGTGATACTTTTGATGATTCTGCGGTGAGTGCCCTTGCCTATTGCGAGGCAGAGGAACGTATTTTTATTCATCCATTTGATGATTTAGATGTCATTGCTGGTCAAGGTACGGTTGCTGTTGAAATTATGAATGATATTGAAGAACCGATTGATTACGTTTTTGGTAGTATTGGTGGTGGTGGGTTAATGTCTGGTGTATCTACCTATATTAAAAATCTATCACCGAATAGTAAAGTTATCGGTGTAGAGCCTGCTGGTGCCGCCTGTATGCAATCCGCATTCGAACAAGACGGTCCGAATGCACTTGGTTGGATTGATAAATTTGTAGATGGAGCCGCTGTAAAATTGGCTGGCAATGAAACATACCAAATTTGTAAGGCACATTTGGACGATATTATAACGATTCCTGAAGGTAAGGTTTGCACGACTATTTTAAATTTATACAATAAACACGCGATTGTTGCAGAACCTGCTGGAGCACTTTCCGTTGCAGCACTTGATTTTTATGCGGAAGAAATTCGTGGAAAATCAGTCGTCATCATTATTTCAGGTGGAAACAATGACATCGGTCGTATGCAGGAGATTAAAGAGCGCTCTTTAATTTACGAAGGGTTACTACATTACTTTATCGTCAGCTTCCCACAGCGTTCAGGTGCACTACGCCAGTTTTTAACGTCCGTACTTGGGCCAAATGACGATATTACAACGTTTGAATATACGAAGAAAAACAATAAAGAAAGCGGTCCTGCACTTGTCGGAATTGAAATCGGTCATCCCGATGATCGTGCTGGTTTACTACAACGCATGACAGCAAATGGCTTTGAATACAAAGAAGTGAATAAAGATAGTACGTTATTTGCTTTATTAGTGTAAGGTAAATAAACAAGCCCGCATTCCTCATTTTGAAGGAATACGGGCTTATTTTTATCCTAATAATGCACGGTCTGAATTCATTTTTTCACCACGAATGTGTTCAAATTCAGTCATTAAATCTGGAATGGTTAATGCTGATTTTCGTTCTGCACCGACTTCCAAAATAATCTGACCTTTGTCCATCATAATGAGGCGATTTCCTAAATCTAGTGCCTGCTGCATATTATGCGTTACCATAAGCGTCGTTAAGTTACTTTCCTCAACAAGCTCCTTTGTCAGCTTTGTAATGAGCTCTGCACGCGAAGGATCGAGCGCAGCGGTATGCTCATCTAATAATAAAATAGCTGGCTTCGTAAATGTCGCCATTAATAAACTCAGTGCTTGGCGTTCCCCACCTGAAAGTAATCCGACTTTCGCAGTTAAACGATTTTCCAAATTGAGGTGAAGCTTTTCTAATGATTGCTTGAAAAATTCTCGACGTTTTTTATCAACACCGCCACGTAATCCACGTTTTGTATTTCGTGAATAGGCGATGGCCAAGTTTTCTTCAATCGTCATAGAAGGTGCTGTGCCTGCCATTGGATCTTGGAAAACGCGTCCAATATGCACCGCGCGCTTATGCTCAGGTAAACGTGTTAAATCATTACCATCAATCACAATCGAACCAAAATCCGGTGTCAATGCACCCGAAATCATGTTCATCATCGTCGACTTACCTGCCCCGTTACTGCCGATAATTGTCACAAAGTCTCCCGCTGCTAGATGCAAATTAATATTGTCCAATGCATTTTTCTCATCTGGTGTACCTTCGTTAAATATTTTGTTAATACCATCTAGTTTAAGCAAGACCATTTCCCCCTTGCTCTACATTTAATCTTGCCTTTTGTGCTGCTACTCGCGCCGCTAAACGCTTTGCCTTACGCTTTTTCTCTTTTTGCTTATTTAAAACTTGTGGAATAATTAATGCTAAAATAACGATAATCGCGGTAATTAACTTCATATCGCCCGTGTCTAACCAACCAACTCGCAATGCCAAAGCGTAAATTAAACGATAAATAACCGCACCAGCAATAACGGCAAATGTTGTACGCATAATCGACTTCGTACCAAAGATTGCTTCACCGATAATAACCGAAGCTAATCCGACAACGATCATCCCGATACCTAGACCAATATCCGCAAACTTTGTATATTGGGCAATTAATGCACCCGATAATGCAACCATCCCGTTCGATAAGCCAAGGCCTAAAATGATCAAAGAATCTGTGTTAGCAGAAAAACTTCGAATCATCCGCTTATTGTCCCCTGTCGCTCGAATCGCAAGTCCAATTTCCGTTTTTAAGAATCGGTCCATTATTAGTTTAATGATCAATGTTATGATCAGCATGAAAAATAAAATACCCCATGTCGATGGAAGTGATTTTCCTCCCATTGCTGTTACTGCACTTGAAAGTACGCTATCTATGCCTAACTTTGACCAGAAGTCGTTAAACATCGTGAACACTGTATCCGTATTTAATAGTGGAATATTGGGGCGTGTTACACCTGTATCAGATGTAATCCCCATAATACGAAGGTTGATCGAATACAAGGCAATCATCATCAAAATCCCAGAAAGTAGCGGATTGATTTTCCCTTTTGTATGTAATAAACCCGTCATACATCCTGCAAGAAATCCAGCAACCATCGCTACGATCGTTGCTAAAATCGGGTTATAGCCAAGCACAATCATCATTGCCGCTGTACCAGCCCCCGTTACAAAGCTACCATCGACTGTTAAATCTGGAAAGTCTAACACTCGGAATGTTAAATACACTCCGAGCGCCATAATTGCATAGATGATTCCTTGCTCTACTGAACCAAACAAAGCTGTAAACATCTCGAACCATCCCCTAACTATTGTTTTAATGGAATTCAGGCTAAGAACGCCGCGTCCTGCGGCAACGCCTGAGTGACCAACATCCTGTTGGCCCAAATAAGGATTCGCGCTAAGTGGTGTGCTTAGCGCGAATCTGTGTTATTGTACTTCCGCTTCCCACTCAGGCTTAATTTCTAAACCTAGTGTTTCCGCAGTATCTTTGTTAATTAATAGTTTTAAATTGGCTGGGTATGCCGCTGGAATTTCAGCTGGTGTTTTACCTTCTAATAAAATTTGTGCCGCCATTTGACCTGCTTCATAGCCGATATCAAAGTATTCGAAACCGTATGCAGCTAAACCACCACGTGCTACTGAATCAAGCTCGCCTACGATTAATGGCAATTTGTTTGCATTCGCAACACTAATTACTGATTCTAAAGCCGATACTACTGTATTATCTGTAATAATATAAAAGGCTTCTACTTTGCCAAGTAAAGATTCCGCAGCTTGTTGAACTTCTGCTGGATTTGATGCAGCTGCTTCAACAATTGTTAAGCCTTCTTTAGCTGCTAATTCTTTTACTGTCGTAATTTGTGCTACTGAGTTTTGCTCACCTGCGTTGTAAATCATCCCAATGTTTTTTGCACCTAAGTCTTTTAGGAATGCAATTGTCTTTGGCATTGTTTCTGGGTGTAAATCAATTGTACCCGTTACATTTCCACCTGGTGTTGCCATTGAGTCAATTAATTCTGCACCAACCGCGTCAGTTACAGATGTGAAAAGAGTTGGAATTTCAGTCGTTACACTCTTTACTGCTTGTGCTGATGGTGTTGAGTTTGCAAAAATTAAATCTACATTTTCACTTACTAGTTGTTGCGCAATTGTTAAATTGGCCGTGTTATCATTATTTGCTGATTTATCGAGATACTCTGCTTTAATACCTGCATCTTCAATCGCTTTTTTGAAACCATCTGTTGCTGCATCTAATGATGGGTGCTCTGCAATTTGAGTAATCCCAATTTTAAATTTTTTCTCATCCTCTGTTTTAGCTGCATTAGCTGAATCAATTTTCCCTGCATCTTTAGCAGTTGAATCCTGTTCTTCTCCACCACATGCTGCCAATAATAAAAGAAGCCCAAATACCAAAAATGATAGCTTCGTTAACTTTTTAGTCATAAACGATGATCCCCCTATTTCTTTCTCTATTTTTTGTGTCGCACTTCATTCGAATAAAGTGTGAATTAAAAATATATTACCGCTATGAAATCATATAGTCAATAACTTTTAGAATGTTCTGATTATATTTATCCCCATATTTCAAGACTTTTCCGTTAATTTGCCGCTTTAAACCGCTAAACTATTACACCTTTTCTAATTGTGACAATTTTTCAACAATTCTTTGAAATTTGACGAAAGGCTTGTCATTATATTAAAATATTACCTTATGCAAAAAGCATCGTGGTTCGTAACCATCCCACGTAAAAAAACTAGGAGGAATAGAAGATGAAAGTAAAATATTTAGCTATGAGTGCCATTATTGCTGCGCTCTACATTGCAGTAACAATGCTTGTTGCTCCAATTAGTTTCGGTCAAGTACAGTTTCGTATTGCCGAAATCTTTAACCATTTAATCGCTTTTAATCCACGCTATATGGTTGGTGTGGTATTGGGTGTATTTATTTCCAACTTCCTGATGTCCTCTGTTGGACCAATGGATTTAATTTTCGGCGTTGGACACACGATCCTTACATTAGGTATTTTTATTGCCATTTGTAAGTTCGTTAAAAATATTTGGGCTCGCCTTATTGTTAATACATTGTTATTTACGTTTACGATGTTTATTATCGCAGCACAGTTAAATCTTGTGTTGGACTTACCGTTCTGGGAAACATGGGCGTTTGTCGCGTTCGGTGAATTCGTTGTCCTTGCTGTCGGTGCACCAATTATGTATGCACTCAATAAACGTTTAAACTTTAAAAAAATAATTTAACGAAAAATAGCCAACTATCCAGAAAAACTCTGATAGTTGGCTATTTTTATATTTCAAGCTTATCTTTTAAATATCATCTTTATACATATCCGTATAAAGTAGCTCTAATTTTTTAGATAACTTACCAAAGGCTGTTTCCCAAGCTTTACGAGCTTTATCGCTTTTTTCAACAGGGCTGGCCACATATAATGCATGTACTTCAGCAACCTTTTTTAAATCTTCTTCGGCCTGTGTTAGCGTCGAATAGTTTTTCACAACTTTTTTATCAGATGCACTCAACTTGTCGTATATACCTCGAATAGTTGATACATCTCCTTGTAAATCTGCTTTATAGACACCTTTTTGAATAAGTGCATTAATGGATTCCACTACCGCAAAGCCTGCTTCATTTGATCCTTGTTGACCTTTTTCAGCTTCAATTAGCGCTTGACGAACACTTGGATTCACTAAGCCCACTTGCTTTGCAGAAAGCTTAGCGAAGGCTTTAAGAACCGTTGCTTGATTACTGCTAAACGATTTATCGTATTGCTTCATAAAGGATTCGACCTTTTTCACATCTGCTTCTGCTGTTTTTAAAATAGCGGCGTTCGTAATACGCTTTTTGTCGCTAGAACTAAGGTTTTTATATTGAAGAGAAAACGTTTTAATCTCTTCTACTGTCACTGTATATAAATCATTCGTTACGATTTTTCCGATAGCATCATTAAATGCACCAATGTCCGCTGTATTGCCATCTACAAGACGGTTATCTAGAAGTTGTTGATATTGCTCATTCGCTAAATGTTGCTGATTGGCAGGCAGTTT
Source organism: Solibacillus cecembensis (assembly GCF_050272495.1). Lineage (NCBI taxonomy): Bacteria > Bacillati > Bacillota > Bacilli > Caryophanales > Caryophanaceae > Solibacillus > Solibacillus cecembensis. The sequence goes on from NZ_JBNNMF010000002.1 coordinate 197,557, forward strand.
TGCAAAAGCCTTTTCTACAGATTCAATCTTTTTCGCTTGTTTTGCGACGTTCATTTCTTCACGAGCCGTTTGTACTTTTTTATGGAATGATGCTACTGCTTTCACATCTTTACTAGCAGCCGTCAATAAATGATAGTTCGTTACATGTTTACGCGCAGCAGATGACAGGTTTTTATATGCTGCTGTTGCTGTATTCACGTCTTTTTCTAATGTTGTAAACGAATATTTTGTGATATCAGCAAACTTAGCAATATCCCCTTTTAATGTTTGTGCTGCCGCTTTATCTGCCGGCTCTTTGCCCTTATCATCAACCGTCACAGTCGGTGGATTATTTAATAGTAGATCTTCATTATAAACGAGAGATTGTTGCAAACTTGTTAGCTTATTATAAGCTTTTAGAGCATTGTTATGGCTCGATTTTAGTTTACTTTCTTTTACACCACTCACTTTTGACAGTCCATCATACTCTTTTATTTGCTTAATCACCTTGTCAGCTGTCTTAAAGTCTTTTTGCAACTGCGTGATTTCTGTATAGCCAATAATTTTAGCTGCTGATGTTTTCGTTAAACTTTTATATTGCGAAATAATGCGGTTCACATTCGTCACATGATCCTGCCATGTTTGTTCAGTCGGATTGGTTGGGTAAATATCGTCTCCAATATAGCTATCTATTTCTATATTTAAAGCAGCAATTTGAAATTCTTCAGCATTTTCTGCTAGTTGTAATTTCGTAATATTTTCAGCTGGTACTAACTGTCGCTGTTTGAACGTTAGCTTGTCATACGCAGTACGTATCGATTTGGCTGTCGTTACTTGCTTTTCTGGTGCCAAAATCCCAGACAATTTATCAAAAAGCTTATCAAACTGGGCAATCTTTTTAATATCTTGCTTTGCTTCATTTAAAATAGCTAGATTTTGTACCGTTGTTCGGTAGTTTTTTGATATTGATTCTATATCGGCTTCAATCTGATCTATCGCCTTCTGTAAATCTTCTACTTTTTTATATCCGTATTGCCCCAGATTACCGTTATAGTTAATAAGATTAGCAATCGCTTGACTAACCTTTCTCACCTTTCCAATTTCTTCAACATCTGTCGGTGCTTTCATGATACCCAGAATGCTATTATACAAAGCATCCCCTACATCTAGACTACGCTGTAATAAATCAAGCTTGTCATAATCTGCTTCAATATCTGCTATATATTTCAGCACTTTTTCAGCTTCCACTTCATTTTCATTGAATTTATCCATTTTTTCTTTTAATGCACTGATCGCTTTTATATCTGCAAGTGCGCGCTCTAATATAGCATAATTTTTCACATTAGCTTTGGCAGGAGGTGCTAACGCTTGATATTGACTATCTATCTCCTCTACCTTCGCTTTAAATGCACCTAGGTCTGTTGTTATATTGTACCTACTGTCACTAATACGCAATGTATCAATAGCTGTAATCAATGTTTCTGACGGCTCATTAGATACCGTTACTTCATTTGAAAAATCTGATTCAGTACTGGCTGTTCCTACAGTTGCAGATACCACAACCTTAATATGCTTCATACCTTTTTCCAATGCACTTACTGGTATCGTGTAATTTCCACCTGTCGCACCCTCAATAGGCGAATACGTTTCATTTTCGCTCCAATACCATTTGTAGCTATATGTAATTTGGTTATTTTTTAATTTAGCTCCACCAATATCCGTAACTACTGCTCCACCTACTTTTATCGTTTCACCTGGCGCTACAAAATTTGAATCCGAATAGCCAGTAAGTTTTGGTGCTGCGATTTCTAGTGATAGTTTATTAATAGGCATTGCATCACTTTTATATACCGTACCTGCTGTCGATATTGCTTCTAACATAACCGTTTTACCCGCGGCTTCTACTGGTACTATAAATGACATCGTTGTCGCACCAGAAATCGGCTTTTTCGTCACCGTAGCACTATCCCCCGTTGTCTCCGTTCCAACATAATACCACTGAAACCCTTTAATAGTTGTATTTCCTAAGCCCCCAATAGACGCTGTCAATGTTTCATTTACAATTGGTTGTCCTGTAATTGTAAATGACGATGATCCTTCTGCCCCCGCAACTGGTGGTACTGTTATGACCATTGGGATAGTAGCTACCGCTAAAAATAGTTTTTTATTCAATATATATAGTCCTCCTTTAATTTCCTTGAGTATTATATCGGTTACATTTCAATTAACTTTATTTTTGCGGATCACTTCTTACCATTCCCTACCAGGTTTAATGACAAACTTGCCGAGTCACCAGCATGCTTTAAAATAATTGACTTTTCTATCTACTTACGCGTACAATAACTTTAATCTAATTTGTTCGTGTATATGGTAGCAGGTTGCGGGAGCGTGACCACCATCCTAGCAAAGTTTAGATGAGATTAGCTGAGTTGAGTCAAATTGATGAATAAGAAGAGTAGCAGGTTGCTTTTGCTTAGAGAGCGCATGGTTGGTGAAAATGCGTCAAAAGAAACATGTGAATGGGCCTTATGAAAGCTACTAGCGTTAGTTAGTGGACGGTTCCCCTGCCGTTATCAGGTTTGAGTGGAAGCAGTAGTTTTGCTTCAATCGAGGTGGCAACGCGGTATTTATCGCCCTCAACAAAAGGATTTTTTCCTTTTGTTGAGGGCGTTTTTTTATTCCAAAAATTTAAAGGAGTGTTCAATATGGCATTAAAACAAAAGTTTCGTACATCGATGAAAAAGGTCAATGGCGATTTATTAACCCCTATTTCTATTTTTTTGCGACTACAAGGACAGCGAAAATTTTTACTTGAAAGTTCAGCAAAGTATGAAGGCAATGGGCGTTATTCCTTTATCGGAGCCAATCCACGAAAAACATATAGTGGAAACGATACGCATTTGCAAGATCTCTCGCATTTATCAAACAAGCACTATCACTATGAAGGTGAAATCATTTCTTTATTGAAGCAAGTGATGCCGCGTGTTACGAGCGATACGGAATACCCATTAACGGGTGGGGGCATTGGTTATATTCATGCACTTCCACCAGTATTACATGAGGCAGTACCCGCGCTCCAGTTTCATGTGTATGACACGCTCATCATTTTTGATCATTTAACAGATGAAATTGCGGTTTTCCATACAAATATTGAGGCGGAACAAGTAGAACCGAATATTGATCAATTAATCGACGAGCTGTTCGCCGTTTCTAATTTGGATGATACAAATTATGCGCTTCATTCTTTACAACAAGAATCTCAGCAACTCACTACTGCCCAATTTTCTGGGGATGCGTTTGCGTTGTACCGAAATTTACGTGTTCAGGAAGCCGCTCCTTACATGTATTACATGGAATTTGATGAATGTACGGTCGTCGGAACATCGCCAAAAAGCTTTTTACAAATTCGAGATGGTGCGCTTTCCACAACGAATGAGGATGCAAATCTCGACACATTATGCCAAAAAGATTCTATCGAAAAAAGAAATGCTAGGCAAACAGGGTTACTGTCCCCCGCTTTTCACGCTATTGATGCGGTGAAACAGCTGATGCCACAAGATGGGCTCATCGGCTATATCGGATTTAATGGTCAGGTGGATTTTACGACACCTGCAAAAACGTTGACGATTATTGGCGACAAAGCATATATCCAAACAACGAATGATGCGTCCGATTTTACACTGAACGCACTTATGAAAGGATGAGGAACATGTCATTACAACCGTTTATTAATCAACTTAAACGTTCGGAACATCTTATTTTTGAAGAAATGGTGCAAGCTGCGCACTGTATTTTTAATGAACAAACAGTAAAGCAAGAAATTGCCGACTTCCTTATTGCGATGAGCAACAAAGGAGAAACAGCTCATGAAGTTGCAGGGTTAGCATCCGTTATGCAATCACATGCGGTGAAAATGGATGCGCCTGAAGGCATTTATATGGATAACTGCGGGACGGGTGGCGACGGTTTACACAGCTTTAATATTAGTACAACAGCAGCCTTTGTACTTGCGGGTGGTGGCATTTTAGTTGCGAAGCATGGCAACCGGAAAGTATCAAGTTCATCTGGTAGCTCGGATGTTTTGGAGGCACTTGGCATTAAACTTATTCCAGATACAGCACAAACAACCGATTTACTAAAGCACTACGGTATCGCCTTTTTACATGCACCGAATATGCATCCGAAGCTAAAACGAATCGGGGAAATTCGACAAGCGATTGGCAAGCCGACTATTTTTAACTTAGTAGGACCTTTAACAAATCCAGTTCCATTAAAAACGCAATTAGTTGGCATTAACCGCCCTAATTTCACAACTGATTATGCAGAGGTTCTCCATATGCTGGGACGTGAACGAGCTATTGTTGTATCAGGTGCTCAAGGCATGGATGAAGCTTCATTAGACGGTGAAAATACATTCGTTTTACTCGATCACGGCGATATTATTCCGTTCAAATTGCGAGCTGAAGATGTCGGATTAACCGCGCAGCCACTATCTGTTATTCGTGGGGGCAGTCCACAGGAAAATGCAGTCATTATGCATGAGCTACTAGCTGGTAAACAAAGCCCCTATTTCGACACCGTTATTTTAAATGCAGGCATCGGCTTTTTCGCTTACGGATTAGCTGAAACAATGAAAGAAGGAATTGAAATGGCGAAGGATAGCGTTTTCTCAGGACGCGCATTACAAAAGCTAGAAAACGTCGTTGCTTATAGCGAACAAGTCGTAAAGGAAGGAGCAGCAAAATGACGATTTTAACGAAAATTATAGAACACAAAAGATCAGAACTACCCGCTTTACTTGCAAATGAACCTAACTTCCAAACGGTTAAAAAACAGCGTCCTTCATTATATGAAACATTGCTGTACACGAAGAATTTACAAGTTATCGCTGAAATGAAGCGTGCCTCCCCTTCTAAAGGAGATATCGCAATGCACATCGATCCCGTTACACAAGCATTGCAATACGAAGAAGCAGGAGCGGCATGTATTTCCGTATTAACCGAGCAGGCATTTTTTAAAGGCTCCTTCGAGGATTTAAATGCGGTTGCCAATGCCGTTAATATCCCTGTGTTATGCAAAGATTTTATGATTGATACGGTCCAAATCGATTATGCAAAAGCGGCTGGGGCATCCGTTATTTTACTCATTGTGGCGGCGCTAAGTGATGAGCAATTACGTTCGTTACACACTTATGCTACTGACCAAAATTTAGAGGTGCTTGTAGAGGTTCATAATGTAGAAGAACTACAACGGGCACTTCAAATTGGGGCGAAAATTGTCGGTGTAAATAATCGGAATTTAAATACGTTTGAGGTCGATTTATCGCATACAAAGGAAATTGCCGAGCAGCTCCCCCACTCAAATATTGCCTTCATTAGTGAAAGTGGCATTTGGGATGTGGAAGATGCACAATTCGTGGCGAATACTGGGGCAAAAGGCATCTTAGTTGGGGAATCATTAATGCGTAGCGGGGACGTCAAAAATTCACTACAATCGCTACAAATCGACATTATGACAAAGGATGGCGAAATTCGATGACAAAAGTAAAAATTTGCGGATTAAAAAATAGCGAGCATGTGGAGGCAGCTGTACAGGCAGGCGTTGATTTTATCGGATTCATGTTCGCGCCTAGTAAACGACGTATTACGGTAGAGGAAGCAATAAACTTAGCCGCACTCATTCCGACAGAGGTAAAAAAGGTTGGCGTGTTTGTGAATGAGACACCTGAAATAATTGTACAAATCGCTCAAAAAGTTGGGCTTGATTATATTCAATATCACGGGGATGAAACACCCGAAATGATTGCACAAATTGGACTGCCTGCGATCAAAGCATTTTCTATTTGTTCAAAAGAGGATGCAGTACGAGCGGCAAAATATGATGTAGATTTCTATTTATTTGATGCACCTGGTACGGATTACCGTGGAGGAAGCGGAAACTCATTTGACTGGACGTTACTCGATGATGTAAAAATCCCATTGGAGAAAGTGATTTTAGCTGGTGGCTTAAATGCAGAAAATGTTGGGCTTGCAATTGCACTTGTCGAACCTTTTGCAGTAGATGTTTCAAGTGGGGTTGAAGTGGATGGGCAAAAAGATGTCGATGCCATTACGACATTTATAGAAAATGCGAAAGGGGAATTCATTTTATGACAACGACAAAAGGACGCTTCGGGCACTTTGGAGGACAATTTGTTCCCGAAACATTAATGACACCATTGCAAGAATTAGAGGACGCATATGAGGAAGCAAAAAATGACCCTGAATTTCAGCAGGAGCTTGCCTATTATTTAAAGCAATATGTCGGACGCGAAACACCGCTTTATTTTGCCGAGCGCTTAACGAAAAAAATGGGTGGTGCGAAAATTTACTTAAAGCGTGAGGATTTAAATCATACGGGAGCCCATAAAATTAATAACGCCATCGGGCAAGCACTTCTTGCAAAACGCATGGGGAAAAAGAAAATTGTTGCGGAAACGGGCGCGGGTCAACATGGCGTTGCGACGGCTACTGCATGTGCCCTACTCGATATGGAATGCATCGTTTATATGGGTGCTGAAGATGTTCGTCGCCAACAACTCAATGTTTTCCGCATGGAGTTGCTCGGTACAAAAGTAATTGCTGTGGAAAAAGGTTCGGCTACATTAAAAGATGCCGTGAATGAAGCATTGCGTCACTGGGTTACACATATTGAAGATACGCATTATATTTTAGGCTCGGCACTTGGACCGCACCCCTTCCCTACAATCGTTCGAGATTTCCAGCGCATTATTGGAGATGAAACGCGCCTGCAAATTGTTGAGCAAGAAAATCGTTTGCCAGATGCGGTCATTGCATGTATTGGTGGCGGAAGTAACGCAATCGGCATGTTTTATCCGTTTATTGAAGATGCGGATGTTGCACTTTATGGGATTGAGGCAGCGGGTGCGGGCGTTGATACAAATGCGCATGCAGCAGCGATTCATGTCGGCAAAACTGGTGTACTGCATGGGGCATTTATGTATTTATTACAAGACGAAAATGGTTTCATCCAAGAGGCGCATTCCATTTCGGCGGGACTCGATTATCCAGGGGTTGGACCCGAGCATTGCCATTTACATGAAAGTGGGCGCGCAAAGTACCCTTCTGTTACAGATGAACAAGCGCTACAAGGTGTGAAATTGCTTTGTGAAACGGAAGGAATTTTACCTGCATTGGAAAGTGCCCATGCCATTTATTATGCGGCGGAATTCGCGAAAGCACGACCAGCAGACGAAATCATTGTCGTTTGCTTATCAGGTCGAGGGGATAAAGATGTGCACACATTAATTGAAAAGTTAGGAGGCGGCGGGCAATGAACTTGCAACTTATAATAGAAGAAACTCTTACAAAAGGCGATAAAGCATTCGTTCCATATATAATGGCGGGTGATGGCGGGCTTGAAACAATCAAACCAACCATTTTAAAATTGCAGCAACTTGGTGTTTCCGCGATTGAAGTCGGTATCCCTTTTACCGATCCTGTTGCAGATGGACCAACGATTGAAAAAGCTGGACAACGCGCCCTTTCTCACGGGGTAACGTTAAAAGGTATTTTGCAAGAACTGACAAGCTTTGCCGATGAAATTGCAGTGCCACTCGTTGCGATGACCTATTTAAACCCGATACTAGCTTACGGCATTGAAGCTTTCGCGCGCAATGCTTATGCTGCAGGAATTCGCGGGTTGATCGTTCCGGATATGCCTTTGGAGGAAAGTTCGATTTTGCATCCCGCTTTAAAAGCGCAAGGCATTGCATTAGTTCAGCTTGTATCATTAACAAGTCCCCCGGAGCGTGTGAAAAAGTTAGCGGCGGCGAGTGAAGGTTTTATTTATGCCGTTACAGTAAACGGGACAACAGGAGTTCGAGCGGAGTTTGCAGAAAATTTACCAGCTCATTTTTCGGAATTGAAGCGACATAGCAACGTTCCAGTTTTGGCCGGGTTTGGCATCTCTACTCCGGGGCAAGTGAAGGAGCTTAGTACTTTTGCAGATGGGGTCATTGTTGGCAGTCAAATTGTCGCGGCTTTGGAAAAGCAGGACTGGGCGACGATTGAATCCCTTGTACATGCGGCAAAAAAAGTGCCCATTCTTTAATTTACAAACCCCTCCCATCATATGGTAAAGTGAAAGAAACTTATTATTGGGGGTTTGTGTATGAAAATGAAGGACTTTTTTGCTGGACTCTTTTTTCTTTTTATCGCGGCATATTTTGCGTATGAACTCGTACAAAACATGCCACAGCTCTTCATTGAAGGTACAACGATGTGGCAATACTTTATCGCATTTTTCCGTGTAGCGTTAATTATTTTCGTTTTCAACTTAGGACTTACACTAATTAAGCGTTTTTTTGTCAGTCGAAAAGCGGCTTAAAATGCGAAAACCATCATGTTGACTGTAATTAGTCAACATGATGGTTTTTTATTAAAATCAATTACGCCTCGGCGTAATTGCGTCCAGATTTTTTTCGAGCTTGTTCGAAAAACTCCTCTAAAAATCTGTGACATCCGCCGGAGGCTTTAACTTGCCTCAGCCAAGGGCTGAAGCAAGTTATATGATGATTTTCTTTTCTAAACGCAATTGTAATTTTTCAAGCATATCAATCGTCATTTTTTCTAAATTATACTGTGCTTTAAAGCCCCACTCATTCACAGCTGCTGTTGAGTCGATTGCATTCGGCCAGCTATCGGCAATGGCTTGGCGAACTGGGTCCACTTCATAGCTCATATCAAACGTTGGCATATGCTTTTTAATTTCCACGGCAATTTGTGAAGGTTCAAAACTCATTGCCGAAATATTAAACGCATTACGGTGGATCAGCTTAGAAGAATCTGCTTCCATTAAATCAACAATGGCTTGCAGTGCATCTGGCATATACATCATATCCATGTATGTACCTTCCGCAATATAGGATGTGTAACGCCCTTCTTCAATCGCTTTATAATAAATGTCGACCGCGTAATCTGTCGTTCCCCCTCCTGGAGGCGTTGCATATGAAATTAAACCAGGAAAACGAACACCGCGCGTATCTAAACCGAATCGGGTGTAATAATAATCACAAAGTAATTCCCCTGCCACCTTGTTTACACCGTACATCGTTGTCGGGCGCTGTAATGTATCTTGCGGTGTATTGTCTTTCGGTGTTGATGGACCAAATGCACCGATTGAGCTTGGGGTGAAAAACTGCATATTTAATTCACGCGCTACTTCCAACGCATTCATTAAACCACCCATATTTAAATTCCACGCAAATACTGGATTCTTTTCGGCCGTTGCAGATAACAGAGCAGCCATGTGAATCATTGTGTCCGCACCAAAATCATGTGCCAACTCGTGCATACGCTTGCCATCTGTTACGTCTAACACTTCAAATGGACCTTGATTGCTCTCTATTTTACGAATATCTGTTGCCAGTATATTATCAACGCCATACGTATTGCGTAATTTTTCTACTAATTCAGAACCAATTTGACCTAAAGCACCGGTCACAATAATTTTTTTCACGATGGTACCTCCTCTGTTATAAAACAATTGTCCTCTGTAAAAATACACAAAAATACGTGTAAACCTTATTACTAACAACTTTCATTGAGGGTAATTATACGGTGTTCTTTTATAAAACACAATATTAAGTTATTTTTCTTTTCTGGCAATACATTTGTGCGTGTGAAATAATCTTTTATAACGGAATGACTAAAAAACTGCATGAGTTGCTCTATTTTATGTAGCTTTCCCGAAAAACGTAACGTTATTAAACCAAACAAAAAGCACACCGATTTTTCGATGCGCTTTGTTTAACAAGCTAATCTGTCCCGAGTCAGCCCTCTATCCGATATCTATTCATCAAAAAGCTCCGTACAAAGTTTTAATTTACAGGTGCTAAAAAAATAGATTTATATAACATTAGCTACTACTAACTCTACCTGTGTTTTTTGAAAGTCTTCAATAAATGTTTGTCTCACCCCACCATCCGTTACAATATAATCCACTTTTTCTAAAGGAGCGATTCCAACAGCCACATCTTTACCAAACTTTGTATTATCCGCTATTATATATACTTCTTTTGAAATATCGATAATTTTTTTCCTCGTGTTTACTTCATCTAAATTGTAATCAGAAATCCCCTTTTCAATTGTAATACCACTAGCACTAATAAAAGCTTTAAAGATATTTAAACCAGAAAAATTAAACAAATAGTCATATGCTGCTATTGACCGTTTTTTTACACTCATTTTCCCTCCTAGTATAATTAAATCTACCTGACTATCAATCAGCTCATTAATGATAGGAATTGAATTCGTGACCACTGTTAAATTTTTAAAATGCTTTATATGTTTAGCAATTTGAAAAGCCGTCGATCCACCGTCTAAATAGATGCAATCGTAATCCTCGATTAGCTCACAACATTTGATCGCAATTTGCTCTTTTTCTTCAATATTTTGCACGATTCGTCCATCGCTTGGTGAATTAATTAAATTTGTTTTTAATCCTTGAATTCCACCGTAGATTTTTATGATTAGACCTTGTTCTGCTAATATATTAATATCTCGACGTAACGTAACAGTAGATATATCAAGTTCATCTAGCAGTTCATCTATTTTCAATACTTCTCTTTTATTTAATAAATCCATAATTTTCTTTCGTCTCTCTACTGGTAACATTTTATTCACCTTCAATATATTTAATCGATACTTTCTACGCAACACTTACATCACTACTATGTGCTGAGTTAAAAAATTGGGGAGCTCTGTGATGAACAAAAATAACGCGCTCCCTTAGCCTGTACAGTTATACTCGCAGTAGTTTAGAAAATCTGCACTAACGCAGAAGCTTAAACATTTTTTTACAGAAACTAAATCATTTCTTAATATGCTTTTGCTTTTCTTTTAACAATAATTTAAAAACATCAGGTCTTTCATAATGTCCAACAGGATCAAAGTCGAATTGGCTATAAGCAATTTGTTTCAAATCAAGATCGGCTATGATTATTTCTTCTTTTCCCCATACAGGCTCTACAACATATTCCCCTAATGGTCCAACAATGGCACTTCCTCCGCCACTCATCACTTCTGGACTCGACTTAAGGTCATCATAGCAAGCTAAATCTTGAGGGTACATATCCTTCGTTACAAATTGATTACAGGACAAAATAAAGCATCTTCCTTCCATTGCAATATGTCGAATGGTGGACTGCCATGACTCCCTTGAATCTGCAGTTGGAGCAATGTAAAGTTGAACGCCTTGTGCATACATCGCTGCCCGAGCAAGTGGCATATAGTTTTCCCAGCAAATTAATGCGCCAATTTTGCCATAAGGGGTATCAAATACTGGTAATGCACTGCCATCTCCTTCTCCCCTAATACTAACTATCTTCTATTTTAGATAGTTGAATGGATTTCAAAACATATGAATCTTTTATTTCAAACAGCTTTTCTTATTGTATAAAAAAAGAGCATTTCTCCATCTTAATGATTTAGAATAATGCTCTTTTTATTGTCGTTTTATAGCTCAGAGCTGCAATATCTCTAAATATTTTAAAAAATTTAGTTGAAAGTAAATGGCTTTGATTTTTTGAATTAGCAGCAACTGTAAAAAAAAGACCGTTAGCCTATAAAAATAAATCTCGTACGGACATACAAAAAAGAAAGGTAAAGCAAACTATACCTGGTGTAAATTGTAGAGAAATAGTTATAATCTCAATGCCTTTCTATTGTGAAATACTTTTATAACAAGCGATCAATTCAAATAGCATTTGGCTAATTTTTAAATCAATCCTGTTTACTTCTTAATTGTTATGCTTCACGATTATTGTTTTAGTTCGTTAACCACCCTCCTAAAGTCTAAATATTTCATAGCCTGTGAGAAAATTGTGAATCAACCCACACGTCAATGATATGAAGTAGCCCAAATGGATTTTTTCGATCCATGTCATTATCATAAATAGGTTGAAAACAATTTAAACCATCCACTTCTATAGTTTTTTAACCATCCATATACAATGAGATGTAAAAATAGGGGTAATCTTCAAATATACAAGTATTTTTCCAGGGTATTTGTTTACAAAGAATTCAGCGCTTCGGAAAATCTTTTAATGCCTTCATCAATCGATGCTTCATCTTCTTTCGCAAAAGTAAAACGAACAAATCCATTTTTAGAGCCCATTGTAGAACCTGGAACATAGATGACGCCTCTTTTAATTGACTCTTCAAGTAGCTCGGTTTCATTATAATCTTTGAGTATTTTACACCAAATATGAATACCACCTTGAGGAATTGAGTATTCCACTTGATCTTTTAAATACGTTTCAAGACTTTTGACAATTTTGTCTCTCCGTATTATTAATTCCTTCGTTAAACATTTGATATGTGTTTGAAATTTTTCAGATTCCAAAAAATCATTTGCGATCCATTGTGTAAAGCTAGAATGCCCAAAATCGATTTGTTGCTTTGCATCCGACAATCTTTCTATTACGGATGTTGGGCCAATAATCCACCCAATTCTTAATCCCGAAGCGACAATTTTGGATAAAGAACTAATGTATAATACATTGCCATTTCGGTCCATTGATTTAAGGGCAGGGATTTTGTCTCCCGAAAATGCGGTTAAACTATAAGGATCATCTTCAACTACTGGAATCCCAAGATTTGAGGAAATATCCAAAACCGCTTCTCTTTTCTTTTCATTCAACAAAGAACCTGTTGGATTTTGAAAATCTGGGTTTAAAAAAATCATTTTAATGCGGTGCTTTTTATATAATTCCTGCAAATCTTCTGGATTAATGCCATCTTTGCTAATCGGTAAATAATGCACTTGTAAACCTGCTGATTTAAAAATTGGCAAATTAAAATTGTATGATGGATCTTCTATTGCGATTGCATCTCCAGGCTTTAATAAGCATTGCACAATTAAATGTAAAGCTTGCTGTGCCCCTGATGTAATAAGAATTGAAGAAGGGTTCGTTTCAATCCCCCGACATTTTTTTATATGTTTCGTAAGAGTTGATCTAAGTATTTCACTCCCCAGTGGATGATCGTAGCCTAAGCTTCCAATAAACGAACGCGTAGCAGTAATTTCTCTTAAAAAGCTTTTTGGGAAAAGGTCTTCTGACAATTCTCCTGTAGCTAAATTAATTAATTTATGATCAACCGCTTCTTTTCTTATTTTTTGTGTTACAGGTAAATTCGGTAAAAAAGAACCCGCCTCAATATATCGATTCCAGCTAGGAATTCTTTTTTTCGTTACTCCCCATATATCTTTACTAATCGTCGTACCGCTGCCTCTATTTCTTTCAATTAGCCCAATCGCTTCTAATTCGTCATAGGCACTTACGACAGTACTTCTATTTATATTCAATTCATTGGCTAAACTTCTCTCTGATGGCAATGGTTTATCACGTGGAAATGTACCATTTGCTATTCCATTTTCTATATATTCTGCAAGCTGTTTATAAATAGCTTTTTTCTCTGTTCTATCAGGTTTAAAATCCATATTTTCCACCTTCTCATTTATATTAAAATATTAAGCAGGCTAAATCATTAAATCTTATTTTATAAGCTTCTAAAGTTGACCATCCATTTTTAATTTATTATCCCCATCCAATCAAAACTTTAATCTATTTTTTAAACAGAAAGCCCTGTTTGGCGCTTTTTTGGCATATCAAAATTATACTAAAATTATTTTTGGGGTTTTAGAACATTTTGTGTTATCTTTCTGAACTCCTTGTTTTTCAAATTTAGGACTACTATTATAAAAATCAATTGTGAATCAAAATCCATACAAACCCACAGTAGCCAAAAACATTTCAAGTCATATTTAAAAAGGGGTTTGTTTATGAAAAATAGATGGATCAAGTTAATCGGTTTCTTCACCATTGTCACGATGTTAACTGGTTGTGACCCATTGTTAGTATTGGATCCAAAAGGTCCTCAAGCTGCAATACAAGCCAAAGACATTATGCTTTCGATTTGGATTATGTCCTTTATCGTACTTATTGTTTTTGTCATTTTAGCTTATATGTTATTCAAATACCGAGCATCCAAACAAAGCCCAGACTACAAGCCCCCTTACATCGAAGGAAGCACATTAGTTGAGGTCATTTGTGTTGGTATTCCCGTTTTAATCGTTATTTACCTTTCTGTAGTTTCAGTTGATAGTAACTACAAGGTAGAGTCAACACCAGAAAAATATGAGCATGAAGAGCCACTTATTATTTATGCAGCAACATCCAATTGGAAATGGCATTTCAGTTATCCAGAGGAAAATATTGAAACAGTGAATTATTTATATATTCCTGTTGAACGCCCAGTTGAGTTCAAGCTTTACTCATACGGACCAATTACAAGTTTCTGGATTCCACAATTAGGTGGGCAAAAATATGCAATGGCGGACATGTTAAATACATTGCATTTAGCTGCGGATTACCCTGGAGAATATATGGGGAGAAATGCAAACTTTAACGGGAAAGGTTTCACTGAAAATACATTCAACGTTACAGCAGTTCATCAAGATGAGTACGATGAATGGGTCAATGAAGTAAAAGACACAGCTGAAACTTTAACTGAAGAAAAATTTGATACCTTATTGGAACCTGGACATGTTGGACAATCAACATTTAATGGAACTCACTTAACGTTCCTCCCACCACCTGTCCATGTTGGAGAAGAAGTTGAAGCAGCTATATCTGAAGATGATGAATCTCAACAAAACAAACATTAAATTAACTCATCCAAATAACCTAGTTTACCATTAGGTTTACATCGAAAGGAGTCATAGTAATATGGATTACTTTGAACGATTTGCTATCCCCCATCCTAGTCCAGCAATTTATGCTTCGATGGTGGCAATTGTTTTTACTGTGATAGCACTCATTTTTGTACTAACTTACTTTAAATTATGGGGCTATCTATGGCGTGAATGGTTAACAACGGTTGACCATAAAAAGATTGGTATTATGTATTTAATATCAGCTATCGTCATGCTTTTCCGAGGTGGCGCAGATGCAATTATGATGCGTGCCCAAATGGCTGTACCTAATAATTCATTGCTAGATGCGCAGCACTATAATGAAATTTTTACAACGCACGGAACCGTTATGATTATCTTTATGGCCATGCCTTTTATTATGGCATTTATGAACTTTATCGTACCTCTACAAATTGGTGCGCGAGATGTGGCATTCCCACGTTTGAACGCTTTAAGTTTCTGGTTGTTCTTCATGGGGGCAATGCTACTTAACATTTCGTTCGTTATTGGTGGTTCTCCTGATGCCGGATGGACAAACTATTTCCCACTGGCGGATAACGAATTCAGTCCTTCTGTCGGAACAAACTATTATTTATTTGCTCTTCAAATTTCCGGTATTGGTACATTAATGACTGGTATTAATATGATTGTAACCATCCTTAGAATGAGAGCTCCCGGTATGACATTAATGAAAATGCCTATGTTTACTTGGTCTGCTTTCATTGCAAACGTTATTATCGTTTTCGCATTCCCCGTATTAACTGTTGCGTTAACGATGGGTACATTTGATCGATTATTTGCTACAAAATTCTTTACAACTACTGATGGCGGTATGGATATGCTATGGGCGAACTTCTTCTGGGTTTGGGGACATCCTGAAGTATACATCCTCATACTACCAGCGTTTGGTATTTATAGTGAGATTATTTCTACATTCTCTAAAAGAAATCTGTACGGCTATAAATCTATGGTCGGATCAATGGTTATTATTTCTTTCCTATCGTTTTTAGTATGGACACACCACTTCTTCACGATGGGCCAAGGTGCTTTAACAAACAGTATTTTCTCGATTACAACAATGGCCATTGCTGTTCCAACAGGGGTTAAGATTTTTAACTGGCTATTTACCCTTTGGAAAGGGAATATCGAATTTACAACGCCAATGCTTTATTCAATGCTGTTTATTCCGACATTTACAATTGGTGGGGTAACAGGCGTTATGCTTGGAATGTCGGCAGCGGACTACCAATATCACAATACAATGTTCCTAGTTGCGCACTTCCACATGGTAATTATTCCTGGTGTTGTCTTTGCGATGTTAGCAGGTTTACATTACTATTGGCCAAAAATGTTTGGCTTCATGTTAAATGAAAAAATCGGTAAAATAACAGCTTGGGTTATCGCAATCGGTACACTTCTTACCTTTATGCCGATGTTTTTCTCAGGCCTAGATGGACAAGCACGCCGTATGTACACATATACGGAATCTACTGGTTTCGGTATATGGAATATGATTTCTTTCATTGGTGCAATTGGATTTACAATTGGATTTATGCTAATTGTATACAACGTATACTATAGTATTCGTTACTCACCAAGAAATATTGGTATGGACCCATGGGATGCACGTACATTAGAGTGGGCTACACCAAATCCTGTACCGTTTTATAACTTTGCAAAACAACCTCATGTGAATTCAGTCGAAACTTTCTGGGATTCAAAAAATAATGAACATGAGCTATTCCCAGAACCATATGAAGATATTCATATGCCAAGTAACAGCGGAATGCCATTCATCTTAGCTTGTATATTCTTTGCATGGGGCTTCTCGTTTGTATTTAGTATGTGGATTCCAGCAATCCTTTCAACAATCGGTATCTTTATTTGTATGGCGTTACGTTCATTGGAAAAAGACCCTGGATATTATGTTACTGTCAAAGAAATTAAAGAAACAGAGAAGAAATTGCGAGGTGTTCAATAATGAAGGTTGATCAATCGCTGCCACTCGAATATAGTACAGAGCAAAATAAAAATAATATTTTAGGCTTCTGGGTTTTTCTCGGTGCTGAAATTATGCTTTTCGGAACACTTTTTGCCGCTTACTTTGTATTAGCTGACCGTACAGGAAGTGGCCCTACAGGTGTAGAAATTTTTCAAATCACACCTGTTTTAATTGAAACATTTATTCTTTTAACGAGTAGTTTTACAATCGGCCTTGGCATTAACGCAATGCGTAAAGGTAACTTAAAAGCGATGATTACGTTTTATGTGATCACGCTATTACTTGGTCTTTCCTTCCTTGGCGTTGAGATTTACGAGTTCGTTCATTATGCTCATATTGGTGCAGGCATTACAGTTAGCGCCTTTACTTCGACTTTATTAACAACACTTGGAACACATGGAGCACACGTTACATTTGGTCTTGTCTGGGGTATTCTAATCGTTTATCAACTGATTAAACGTGGATTAACACCTGAAACAGCCAATAAATCATTTATTTTCTCTTTATATTGGCACTTCTTAGATGTTGTTTGGATCTTTATCTTCAGCTTCGTTTACTTGAAAGGAATGATATAAAATGAGTGAATTATTTCCACTTAAACAGGTAATGGGATTTGCATTATCCATTATCCTTACAATCATTGCTGCTGGTGTGTATTTTTTAGATGGCATATCATTCCCAATCATTATGACAATTTTATTAGTGACAGCATTTATTCAGGCTGGCCTACAATTAGTCGTATTTATGCATGCAGGCGAAACAGATGATAAATCTGCAATCTACACAAATATCTATTATGCATTAATCATTGCGCTCGTAACCATTTTCGGGACATTATTATGTATGATCTGGGGTTATTTATAAGTAAGTAAACACCCTTAAGAAGCTAAAGAAAACGTCCTTTATGATTAAGCTGATTTGCAAAAATCAACTTAATGTAAGGACGTTTTTTATTTTTGATAAATGTCGATGCCTTTATTCTTTAATCTTTAGGATAATCTTTCCTTTTGCATGTCCTTTTTCACTGCGCTCAAGTGCTTTATGCGCTTCTGATAATGGAAATATCGTAACAAAATAAGCTTTTATCGTGCCCTCTTTATATAAATCAATCACTTTGATTAGAACTATTATTTTTTTACAACCTTTTCATAGAGCTGTGGACGGCGATCTTCATAAACCGGAATTCGCTCTCTTACTTCATCCACTACTGAAAAATCAACATCAATGATTGCTAATTCCTCATCCTCTGCCCCAGTCCATAACACTTCCCCCCATGGACCGATAATCATCGACTGCCCGTTGAAGTTTTCCACTTTACGAGCAATACGGTTGACTGCTACAACAAAGCACTGATTTTCAATGGCACGTGCTTGTAATAATGTTTTCCAGTGATCAATACGCGGCGTTGGCCATTGTGCTGGTACAAACAATACCTTTGCTCCGTCTAATGCATGCGCTCGTAACCATTCCGGAAAACGAATATCGTAACAAATAACGCCGCCCGCTTCAATTTCGTCTAATGCAAAACGATTCATTGTATCGCCAGACTCTAAATACAAATGCTCGTCCATTAAGCGGAATAAATGCGCTTTGCTATATTCACCGACTAATTCACCATCGCGACTGTATGTGTACATCGTATTGTAAAACTTGCCGTTATCACGCTTTACTGACACCGAGCCACCTACAATATGTACCGCTAACTCTTTTGCTAATGCACTTAAAAAAGCTTGTGTACGTTCACCATTGATATCCGCTAATTCCTCAAGCTTTTCTAACGCATAACCCGAGTTCCACATTTCTGGAAGGACTACGATTTCCGCGCCACCAGCTACCGCTTCACGAATAGATTTTTCCGCTCGAGCATAATTTTCATCCACTTTACCAAAACCAACATTTAATTGAATACAACCGATTTTCACAACGGACACCACCCTTTTCCAATTTACTTATTGCTTCATTTTAACATGTTTTTTGGAGTAATTGATTACCAGATGTCGTAATTTTCACTTTACTTAAACACTCAAAAAGCATACGATTATCCCACTATATGAAGAAAAGGTGATTGTACATGGAATTTTCGAAAAAACTACAGCAGCTTCCACCTCAATTTTTTGCCGCATTAGTCAATAAAGTGAATCAAGCGTTAGCAGAGGGACGCGATGTCATTAATTTAGGACAAGGCAATCCGGATCAACCGACACCCGACCATATTATTGAAGCATTACAACTCGCTGTTACAAATCCAGGGACACATAAATATTCACCATTTCGTGGAATTGCAGAACTTCGTCAAGCAGCGGCAGACTTTTACAAGCGGGAATATGATGTCGACATTGATCAGAATACAGAAGTGGCCATTTTAGGTGGTACTAAAATCGGGCTGGTTGAACTACCACTTGCCCTATTAAATGCGGATGATTATATGCTATTACCAGACCCAGGATACCCCGATTATTTATCTGGTGTCGCGCTGGCAGATGTGCAATTTGATACGATGCCATTGACTGCGGATAATGATTTTTTACCTAATTACGAAGCTTTAAGTGCTGAAATATGTGAACGGGCGAAACTGATGTATATCAACTACCCAAACAATCCTACAGGCGGCACCGCAACAACGGACTTTTTTGAGCAAACTGTGCAATTTGCAAAGGAACACAATATCGCAGTTGCCCATGATTTCGCATATGGTGCTATTGGTTTTGATGGAGAGCGTCCGCCAAGCTTCCTACAAGCAAAAGGTGCAAAGGAAATCGGAATCGAGCTTTACACATTGTCGAAATCTTATAATATGGCGGGTTGGCGCATTGGTTTTGCTGTTGGAAATGCCAAAATGGTGGAAGCGATTAATATCATTCAAGATCATCTGTTTTGCAGTCAGTTCCCTGCAATTCAGCATGCAGCCGCAACAGCACTAAATGATGAGCAAACATGTGTTGAACAATTACGCGAGCTATATGAACAACGTCGAAATGTTCTTGTTGAAGAAGCGCATAAAATCGGCTGGAACATTACCGCGCCAAAAGGTTCTTTCTTTGCATGGCTCCCTGTACCAGCCGGCTATACAAGTGAGGCATTTGCGGATTTATTATTGGATAAAGCAGATATTGCAGTCGCAGCAGGCAATGGATTTGGTCAATACGGAGAAGGTTATATTCGAGTTGGATTATTAGTAGAAGAAGAACGTTTACGGGAAGCGATGAGACGAGTTGCGAAATTGGGGATATTTTCGCCGAATGTAGCTCGTTAGTGACTTATAATAGAAGAAAAAAGCTAGAAACGAATTTTCCTGTTTCTAGCCTTCTCCATTATTACTTAATAACCCCTAACTCACGACCCACTTTTTCATAAATCACAAGCGCGTCATCAAGCATTTCTTTTGTATGAGCAGCAGTTGGCATGTTGCGCACGCGACCTGTGCCTTTTGCAACTGTTGGGAAGACGATTGATTTTGCATAAACGCCCTCTTCTGTTAAACGCTTTGAGAATGTTTGTGTTAAGTTTTCATCGCCAATAATACACGGTGTAATCGGCGTTTCAGATGCACCTATATTGAAGCCTAATTTTGCAAGTCCCGCTTTTAAATAATGACCATTTTCCCACAACTTATCATGTAGCTCCGTAGATTCCATGATGATTTCTACCGCGCGTGTAATCGCAGCAACATCGCCCGGTGGTAAAGCTGTTGAGAATAAAAATGGACGAGAGCGAACTTTTAACCAGTCGATTAAATTTTTCTTACCCGCTACATAGCCCCCAACAACACCAATTGCTTTTGATAGTGTGCCGATTTGGAAATCAATTTCATTTTGAAGTTCAAAATGCTTCACTGTGCCAGCGCCTTTACCCGTTACACCTGAACCGTGCGCATCATCTACATACGTAATTAAATCAAACTCTTTTGCGATTTCCACAATTTCCGGCAGTTTCGCAATATCGCCATCCATTGAAAAAACGCCATCTGTAATGACCATTACTTTATTGTAAAGACCTGATTCCTGTGCCGCCTTTGCTTTCGCGCGTAAATCGTCCATATCCGCATGGGCAAAAGGAATAATTTTCGCTTTCGATAAGCGGCAGCCGTCAATAATCGAAGCGTGGTTTAATTCATCTGATAAAATCGCATCATTTTTATCCATCACCGCAGAAATCGCCGCCATATTGCAGTTAAAGCCTGATTGGTAGCTGATTGCTGCTTCTGTGCCTTTGAATTTCGCTAATGTTTCCTCTAGCTTTACGTGTAAATCAAGTGTTCCGTTAATTGTACGAACAGCACCTGCACCGACACCATATGTATCGATTGTATTTTTGGCAATTTGTTTTAGCTCTTCACTTGTTGCTAAACCTAAATAATTATTTGATGATAAGTTGATTAATTGTTGACCGCGCACTTGAATGATTGGACCATTTGCACCTTCAACAGGATCGATTTCATTGTATAAACCTTGCGAGCGTAATGCGTCTAAATTTTCATCTAAAAATATCGTTAATACGTTTGACATGCTTAATCATCCTTTCCATTTCAACATTAGTTTCATTTTAGCATAGTCTGAATTTTTTTATATTAATGGCTCTCCGATAATTTGTTCGAGCTTCCGTTTAAAATAACTTAATGCAGGCTGAATGATATAGCCTGTCCCTAATGCTAAAATAACCGTTCCAAAGCCTACTGGACCACCGAGTAACCAGCCAAAACTTGCGGCAATAACTTCCATGATTGTACGTCCTGTTTTGACTGAATAGCCTTTGCTCGCAATAATCATCATGATCGTATCGCGTGGACCCGCACCCAGACTTGCGGCAATATACATTCCACAGCCTATGCTCATCACAAAAAAGCCCAAAACAAAATACAGTATTTCAAATCCAAGCACAGTTGTTGATGGCAATAGCCAGTTAAATAAATCAATGAATGAACCGATTAAAAGCATATTTAACAACGTCGCTAATTTTGGGAACTGCTTTAAATAGATGGAAGTGACACAAATAATAAATAGTCCTGTTAAAATCGACCACGAACCAATTGTTAAGCCGAATTGTTTAAATAAACCGATATGTAAGACATCCCACGGAGCTGTACCAATTGCTTTCCCTTTGATGGTCATAGTAATGCCAAGCGACATAACCATCAAACCAACAAAGAAACAGCCCCATTGCCATTTAAATTTCTTTGACACATAAATCCTTCTCTCTCTATATATAATTTGAACTAAAGACAGCTTGTTTACTCACTAACAATAATTGAGGCAAACTTAGCTTTCGTTGCACGTGCTAAGTCAGCTGGTGTGAGCTTTATTTGCATGCCAATTTTCCCTGCACTGACGATGAAATAATCGAGTGACTCGGCTGTTTCGTCGATATATGTTGGGAATAGTTTTTTCATACCAATTGGCGAACAGCCCCCACGTACATAGCCCGTTAAATCGAGCAGTTCTTTCACTGCTAGCATTTCAACTTTTTTCTCCCCAACCGCTTTTGCTGCAGCTTTTAAGTTAAGCTCGGCTGCTACTGGAATGACAAATACATAATAATGTCCTTTTCCAGCCGTTGCAATCAATGTTTTGTAAACACGTTCTATAGGCTGACCAATTTTACTAGCAACGGTCACGCCATCAACCGCTTCCCCATTTTCTGATGTGTATTCAAATACTTCATGAGCAATTTTTTGCTGTTCAATAAATCGAATAGCATTTGTTTTCACATTTTTCTTTGCCATCCTATACACCCCTTAAGATTTCATGTTAACTAGTATAACAAAAAATAACATAAAAAAGCTTACCCGCTATGATTTGGGCAAGCTTCCGTCCATTATGCTGATTGTGAAAAAGTAGGCTCGATGAAAGGATTGTAGCCCGATTTCACCATATTAATATGTGATGAATATTTTTCTACCGCTTTATTATACGTGCGCTGAAATAAAAGATTTTCTAACTCTTTTCCGAAAACCGTTCGTTCCTGCGGATCACGTGCAAAATCGCTTTGGAATCGCGCTGGCACCTCAAATGCAAAATTTTCTTCTGCAAATGGAGCGAACTCTTCCTCTTCAAAAACTTCGCCGTTTTCCTGTGCTCGTACTTGCTGAATTTGCGCGGAAGCACTTGCTGCAACACGTAAATCCTGTGCGGACGGCTCTGTAGGTGCTAATGCCGCTTGACGTACTTTTTCAAGAACAGATATTGTACTGTCCGATTCACCGGCACTTGGCATTTGAATAGATACTTCGCCACCCATAATATAACTTTGATCATCTGGCACCGTTGTATGCGTATAGCTAATACCGCCTGTCACACCTGCGCCAGCTGCTTTATGCGCGGTTTCATGGGCAATAACTTCTCTTTCTGTTTGCTTTAGTTGATCAATTTCTTTTTTTACTTCAGGTTGTACGTTCGATTCAAAAGCGGATTGCGGAGAATCTTTGCGCGCAGCTACATCTGCCTTATGCAAATCTTTTTCCGTTTTACCTGACAATAAATTTTCAAGCGCTTGAAGCATCAGATTTTTGCTCGCATCTGTATATTTAGCATGCTTTTTATAAGCATCTCCCACAGTTTTGCGTTGGACGGCGCGCTTTCTTTCTTCTAATTCTGGATTGAAACCATGCAATAAGCTCGAAATCTTCATCCTATTCACCTACCCTGTAATCACTAGTTTTTTCCGATCAATTTTACAAGAACTATATAATCATATATCGGTTTCCACAGTAAAAAATTCACCTTTTATACACATTTGAATCTAATTTACCATTAAAAACAATTCTAAAAACCTATAAACATTACTTGATATTATTAAATTTATTGTATTCTTTACATGAATTACATATAACAATTACAATCCGTATTTATAATAAAACTAACTTATAGAAAGAATGGGTGTTATGGAATGAAACTTTCAACTACTATTGATGCAAAAACATGGAATTCGCCAAGTTTGTTTATTAAATCACTACTGCTAAAAAATAAAGCCATTTTACATGTAACACGCTTATTTTCTTTGAATCATATTATGGCCAAGCAAGAAATGACGACCCTATTCCAACCAATTATGGATGTACAAAGTAATAAAACATTTGCCTTTGAAGCGCTCAATCGCCCATTTCAAACAAACCTATTTAAAAATCCAGACATTTTTTATGAATTTGTTGGTACAACGAATCGCGTCTTTTTATTCGAATGTCTATGCCGTAATTTATCTTTAATTCGGTACGATGCGCGTCGGCAACAAATGGCTTCAAATAAGAATTTCACGTTGTTTATAAATATCCATCCGAATATTTTACTCGACAAAAATTATCATAGCGGTGAAACATTGGCGCTGCTAAAATCTTTAAATATCGAGCCGGAGCAAGTGGTATTTGAGCTAACAGAGCGCAGTGCGGTAATAGATTTTGAAGAGTTTTCACGCGTCCTCTCGCATTATCGTGCACAAGGATTTCGAATTGCCGTTGATGATGTCGGCTCTGGCTATAACAGCTTAAAAACGCTTATTTACTTAAAGCCTGAATTCATTAAGCTTGATCGTTCACTCATTCAAAATATTAATGACCACCCTGCACAGCAGCAGCTTTTGACGGTTATTTTAAACTATGCGATTCAGTCAGGAACAAAGGTGATAGCTGAAGGAATTGAAACGAAGGAAGAATACGAATTTATTCAATCGGCAGGCGTCCATTATGCACAAGGTTATGCAATCGGTCGGCCAGCAGAAAAACTTGCGCATGCAAAAAGTCCACTTATGCCATAATCGTAGCTAGTGGACTTTTCGAAACACTCTATTGGCAAAATATCCGTTACAACTTTGCATAAGTTTCGCCTATTTTTATTCATCATTTAATTGAGTCATAAGAGGAGAATGATAATGTAACAAATTAATAATGCGCTTTGCCATTTCTACTGGTTCTGCATCATAACTACTTCGAATCCATTCTAAAATAAAACCATATATCCCATATGAACGATAATGAATAAAGTATTGTGCGTTAATTTCAGTAGCTTGATCCCCTAAAAAATACATGCGATTTTGAAATATATCTTGTAGTTCTGTTAATAAGGCTTGATTAATATTTGGTAACGTATTTCCCAGCACAAGTAAATCATAAAAGCTTCTATTCTCTTTAATATAATGAAATACGTCCGTCCCTGAAGCGTCCATTTTTCTTAAATCTAATATTGGATTGTCTCGCACTGGTTTACAAAATTCATGTAAAAAACCCCTCATTTCGAGAGCAATAATTTCTGCAGCTAGCTCATCCTTGCCATCGTAATGCACATAAAAAGTCGTCCGGTTATAGTTGGCCGTTTCTACAATATCCTTTACACGTACATTCGTATAACCTTTCTTTACCACAAGTATTTTTAATGTTTGCCTAAGTTGATCCTTAGTCCTTTCAATGCGACGGTCTTCTTTCTTTTCCATCAACCTTCCCTCCAAAATAGACATTTTTAAAATTATGTTGAATACCAATACATCTTTCAATTAGTTGATGGGAACCTATACAAAATTATCTTTTTAATGATTGAATGCAAATTTTCTGCTACCTATAATTAATTTATCTTTGAACGGGTAATACTATCATAACGAATGTATATTATTCGTTTCAACTTTTAGGAGGTATTCACATGAAAATTCAAGCAATGGTAACAACAGATGGGATTGATTTCGAACAACAAAACTTGGTTTTAGATGAGCCTAAATCTGATCAAGTATTAGTGAAAATAGTTGCAACAGGTGTTTGTCATACGGATGCAACTGTTTTAGATAAATCTACACCCGTTCCTTACCCAGCGGTACTTGGCCACGAGGGTGCTGGAATTGTAGAAAAAGTTGGGGCAAACGTAACAACAGTTCAACCAGGGGACCATGTTGTACTTGGTTTCACTTACTGCGGTCACTGCGATAATTGCCTAGATGGTAATGCTGGTGGCTGTGAAAACATGCTTCCTCTGAACTTCGGTGGTAAAAATAAACATGGTGAAACACCACTTCACACAGAAAACGATCAAGATGTATCTCAATTCTTCGGACAATCTTCTTTCGCTACTTATGCAACAGTTGATGAAGGTAATATCGTTAAAGTGGATAAAGATATCGACCTACGCTATCTAGGACCTTTGGGGTGCGGTATCATGACTGGTAGTGGAACTGTATTAAATTCACTAGCACCTGAACCAGGTACAAGCTTAGTTGTATTCGGTACTGGTGCTGTAGGCTTATCAGGTATGATGGCAGCAAAAATTGCCGGATGCCACCCAATCATTGCTGTAGACATTCATGACAGTCGTCTTGAATTAGCAAAAGAGTTAGGCGCAACCCACACAATTAACAGTAAGCAAGAAGACGTAACAGCACGAATTATTGAAATCACTGGTAAAGGGGCTCACTATGCATTAGAAACTACCGGTGTTCCAGAAGTAACATTAGCTGGCATTCACTCATTACGTGTAAAAGGTGAAATCGCTTCTGTCGCTGTTGGTAAACGTGACTTAACATTAAACGTGTTCACAGATATCGTTGGTCCTGCAAAAACTTTAAAAGGTGTTATTGAAGGAGACGCAGTACCACAATTAATCATTCCAAAATTAGTTCAATTCTTTAAAAATGGCCAATTCCCTGTAGATAAACTGGTGAAATTTTATGAATTTGATCAAATTGAACAAGCATTTG
The DNA here is from genome assembly GCF_050272495.1 of Solibacillus cecembensis. Taxonomy (NCBI): domain Bacteria; kingdom Bacillati; phylum Bacillota; class Bacilli; order Caryophanales; family Caryophanaceae; genus Solibacillus; species Solibacillus cecembensis. The sequence goes on from NZ_JBNNMF010000002.1 coordinate 223,958, forward strand.
CTGATTCTAAAAACGGTTCAACTATTAAACCTATTTTAGTATTAGACAAAACTTATAATTTTTAAAAATTTTTCTATTAATTGAGTTAATTTCATAATTCCAATCTCTTCGGTATCAAGGGCTTTCAAACAATAAAAAAGGGGCACCTACAGCACGTAGCACTGAACTGTGGAAAAATCTATACAAAGAATGAACAGCCGTTGAGCGAGTAAACGCTTATTTAAAACAGTATTTTCAATTGAAAAATGTCCGTCATCGAACAGGGAGAAAGGCAAAACTACATTTCGACCTTGTGACGTTTATTTATAATTCCTGCAAATTAGCAGCAGACCGAATCAATGCCATCGTATAAAATCAATAGCAAACAGCTTAATCTTTAAAAACGTAAGTTTTGAATTAGTAGCAGTCTAAGCTTTTGAAAAAGATGATTTATGAAATTGATTCAACTGGAAGTATCTTTAATTTATTATTTGGAGGAATTTTTATGAGTCAATATTTTTCATTAAACAAAAGTTATATTAATGGTGAATGGGTAGCAGGTGAAACTGATCGTGTATATAACGATTTAAATCCATTTGACGATACTGTATTAGCCAATATTTCAATAGCTTCGAAAGCGCAATTGGATTCTGCATTCGAATCAGCAAATACAGCACAAAAAGAATGGGCAAAAAATGCTGAACTTCGTAAAACTGTTATTGAGAAGGCAATTGCCTATTTTAAAGAACATCAACAAGAAATTGTAGAAGTATTAGTTACAGAATCTGGTAGTAGTGTACTTAAAGGTAATGTAGAAGTTAGCTTTGTTATTGCTGATTTAGAAGAATCTTTAAAAATGATTGACAAAGTTGGCACAGTAAAAACAGTAGACTCTGCAATTCCTGACAAATTGAATAAAGTTTATCGCTTACCACTTGGTGTCATTGCATCTATTTCACCTTTTAATTTCCCGCTATATTTATCTATGCGTACTATTGCACCAGCATTAGCATTAGGGAACACAGTTGTGCATAAAGCAGATCTTCAAACAGGTATTTCAGGCGGTTCTGTTATTGCAAAAGCGTTTGAAGAAGCGGGCATTCCAACAGGTGTATTCAGTTCAATTCTTACAGATATACCTGAAATCGGAGATACGATGATTACGCATCCGCATTCAAAATTAATTAGCTTCACAGGCTCAACTGGTGTTGGTAAACATATTGGTAAAGTTGCCGGTGAAATGTTGAAACGTACTGCACTAGAACTAGGTGGTAATAACCCATTCGTTGTCTTGAAAGACGCAGATATTGAACAGGCAGTAAAAGCAGCAATCATGGGTAAATTCTTACATCAAGGTCAAATTTGTATGAGTATTAACCGCATTATCGTGCATGAAGATCTATATGAAGAATTCGCTAGTAAATTTGTAGAACGTGCAAAACAAATTCCATATGGTAATCCAAAAGATCCATCAACAATCATCGGTCCTCTGATTAACCATGCACAAATCGATAAAGTATTAGGCTTTATTGAAGAAGCAAAAACTGAAGGCAATGAATTATTATTAGAGGGGCAACGTGTAGGCAATATTTTAACACCATTCATCTTTGGTAATGTTGATAATGCTAGTAGTTTAGCACGGAGAGAATTCTTTTCTCCGGTTGTGTCACTTATTAAAGCATCCACTGATGAAGAAGCGATTGAAATTGCTAATGACACTGAGTATGGTTTAACTTCTTCTGTTTTCACAAGTGATTTAGCAATCGGTGAAGAAATGGCAGTGTTAATTGAAGCTGGTATGACACACGTGAATGACCAAACTGTTAACTGCTTATCCAATATTCCGTTTGGCGGTATGAAAGGCAGCGGAATGGGTCGTTTCGGTAACCCATGGATTATTGATGAATTTACACAAGCAAAATGGGTATCTGTTCAAGTAAAACCAATGAACTATCCATTCTAAGTGACCGATCACAATCTTTAAACTTAATGTCAGTTATAGCTCTGTGATTAGGAAAAAATCCTACTCTTGCCACTGAATTCTTCACCATATTAACAATTTCATTTTATGTATTGTCCTTCATTTTGGAAAAGCTATGTTATGAATATAATTAAAATAGTTTTAAAATGGCTGGTGATTATTTTATTTACCAGTCATTTTTCTATTAATCAAATTTCATATCTTTTAACAAATATGAAAATCCATTGTTAATGGGCTTTACTCCTTTTTCTTGTTGCTACATATACTTCTGTATACTACTTTTCCAACCAATATTGGATGTGCAAAGCAATGAAACATTTGCCTTTGCAGCACTTAATCGCCCTTTTCGTACAAACCTTTTTAATAATCCAGATAACTTTTACTAATTTGTAGCCATACGAATCATGTTTTTTCATTTGAATGCCTTGGCCGAAATTTATCATTGCTTCGATACCATGAAATAGTTCACCAAACATTCCCCCAAAAAAATTTCACGCTGTTTATAAATATCCATCCAAACATATTACTCGATAAAAATTACCAGAGTGGTGAAACATTGACGCTGTTAAATTCTTTAAACATCGAGCAGGAACAAGTGGTGTTTGAGCTAACGGAGCGAAGTGCAGTGACGGATTTTGAAGAGTTTTCACGTGTCCTCTCGCATTATCGTTCGCAAGGCTTTCGAATTGCTGTTGATGATATCGGATCCGGCTATAACAGTTTAAAAACGCTCATTTACTTGAAGCCAGAATTTATTAACCTTGACCGTTCACTCATTCATGATATTAATGAGCATCCTGCACAGCACCAACTTTTGACGGTCATTTTAAACTATGCAATTCAGTCAGGAACAAAGGTGATAGATGAAGGAATTAAAACGAAGGAAGAGTATGAATTTATTCAAACGGTAGGCATCCATTATGCGCAAGGTTATGCAATTGGTCGGCCAGCAGAAAAACTTGCGCATGCAAAAAGTCCACTTATGCGATAATCGTAACTGGTGGACTATTCGAGGTATTTTCCTGAAACTAAAAAGCGCTATTTATTCTTTTCCGCATGGAAACGACTTGAATATTTTGCCCTAAGATGTTTGGAATCATTTTCTCTCCTACAATTTCAAATCCAAGTTTACGATACAATTGAATATTGCCTTCCTCACTGCTTCGAACTTTGCAAGTAACATGGCACTTCCCTTCCATTGTTGCTTGCTGTTCAATAAAGCGAACGAACTGCTTGGCATAACCTTGTCCTTGCATAGATGGAATAACTGAAAGACGAGAAAAATAAAGAGCATCCTCTTGAGATACAACTTTTACAATCGCGATTAACTGTTCATTTATTTTCCCACACCATACACGAATCCCCTTTTGCAATTCTTTTTCAATCGTTTGTGACGTTTCCACTAACGCACTCGATGGAATCGGATCCTCCTTATAACGTTCGAATGCGAGATGCATTACTCGGCAAATATTTTCTGCATTTTCACATGGCTCAATAATCATTAATAGCCTCCCTTTTATGTATAATTATTCGTTACTAACTATAATAATACATTAAATTCCAAACAACAACATTCTATACATGTTTTTATTGCATCAAAAATATAAAAATACACCCTCTCTACCGAATATTGAGTGGGGGCACGAAGCCATTCTCCACTAACACTTGTGGTATATTAGACAGTAAATAAGGTAATAAAGGGGTTAATATTTATGGCAAAAAGTGTCGTTATTGCGGAAAAACCGTCAGTAGCACGTGATATAGCAAATGTATTAAAGTGTACGAAAAAAGGAAATGGCTTTTTAGAAGGCGACAAATATATCGTGACATGGGCACTCGGGCATTTAGTAACATTAGCTGATCCCGAAACATATGATGTGAAATTTAAAAATTGGAATTTAGAAAATCTTCCAATGTTACCTGAACGCATGAAACTTGTTGTAATGAAGCAAACAGGTAAACAATACAATGCCGTGAAAGCGCAGTTAACACGTAATGATGTCAATGAAATTATTGTGGCAACGGATGCTGGGGTATCTCTATGAAAATCACATGTACAAAAATCCTAAATTAAAATTGATACTGGAAAATCAACAATATCTAAAGTTTTAATACTGCACAAAATTACCTGAAGTATTTTGCACATAAATAAAAGCTTACCTTTATAAAAAATTACAAAGATAAGCTAATTGGTACTGATAAATTCAACTGACTATGTTTTAGAAATTCTAATGGTTGTACCATATATCACTGTTTTTTCTTACCTCTGGCAAACGATGATTTTCTATGTAGCTAATCCAAGTTTTTAAATCCAGACTCCCATTTGAAGCTTTGTCTAAGTATGTTACAAAGCCAGCTACGTTAGAAATTAATTTAAATTCTTCTAAAGTGTTGAAACTAATTTTTTCGTCCTCTATTAAAACTAAATATTCATTAATAAATACTTGTAGCGATTGATACTCTTCTTGAGTAAATATATTTGGGCAATTCTTTAATATATAGTTTAAATTTTCTATTACACTTTCAAAAGTTTTTCCAGTACTATAATGTAACATTGAAAATAGTTCTTGTTTAACTTTGTCAATTTTCAATTTATCTTGTTCAGGGTTCATTAAAGCACAATAATCATATATACAAAGTAAGGCTTGTTTTACAGCATTTAAATCTTTAGATTTTAAACTGTTTATTACATCTGTAATAGAATATCTGATTTGTATTTGAAGTTTTTCAAAACTCGGTATCAAAAGAAAACATAAGTCATTTCTTTTATAATCAATCTTCTCAAAAATTTCTTTTAACTTTTCATAATCCTGATCTTGAAAAGTATCTAATGGTGCTACCGGTAAAATATTATTCTTCAAACATACAACTACCAATTTCAGATAGTCTGACAATGGTAAAAATACTGTGTCTTCTTTGATATCACGTAACAAGCCAACTTCTTGGTTATCCCACCATTTTAAAAATTTGTCTAACCATATTTTATAGTATTTTGAATCAGGTCTTTTTTTATTCTTAATTCCTATATAATCTGGAAATAGCCCATTGATTTCTTGAAAATAATTAGCTAACCCTGCATTACTCGAGTACACCCCATTATTATAAAAAGTAGGGATATCTTTCTTTAAAAATGAAGCAATGGCATTAGAGTTATTATCTTTATCAGAATTTGTTAATTTATCAAAAACATGACTATAAATAAAGTCGCTAATACCCTGACTGTTGGTTTTGGGTAGTGTAATTAGAACCTCAACAAATTTCCGTTGATATTCTGCTAATAAACTTTCAGTTTTAATTAGAAAAGTCAATCTAATCAGTGAACCTTCTCTTATACTTAAATCTTCACTCTCTTTTAGTAAGTTTAACAGTTCTAATAATTTACTTTCTTTTATATCTAATCCTGTTATGTCATTTGCACAAGAAAGAAGAGTTAAAAAAGGTTCGAAAAAATCGTTTATATAAAAAGTCTTTTCCTGCTGCCACTGTTTATATAACTGTAAATCTAATAACTTTTCAAAGAAAGATTTTCTATCCTGTTTATTTTTATCAAATGTAATTCTTTTTAATAGGTTTTCTAATACCATTTTTAGTTCATTATTGTTTCTAAAGTGTTCTTGTTTTTTTAAGAACTGAATAACCTGTTCATCAATATCTAATTTTTCTGATCGACTTAAAGCAAAATAAATCCTAGAAACTATCTCTAAAACTAACACTTCCTTAAGTATAGGATACTCTTTTTGCTTTAAACTTGTTTTTAATATATCTACAAGAATAGTTAATTTTTCTTTCTCTATTAAATAAACATATTCCCTAGAGAATAGATTATGAACTTCTTTTAAATCTACATTTTGTATTCTTTTTACGAGAGAATAAATAGGGTAAAGTATGTCTAAGTTTTCTAAAGCCAACAAATACTGCTGTTTGTCTACAAGAGGGCCTTTATACCATTCTTTTATGCAAAGTAAAGCGTAAGAATCGAGTAATTCTTTTTTGAAATAATCTCCAACTTTTGATGACACCTGTTCTTTTCCAGGATCGAAACCAGGAATTTTTTTTGTCCCTAAATCGTACCTATAAGGTTTTATGGAAATCATTAATTGCTCTAATTCTTGATTCACATTACAGTTTTTTATATTTAAAACCTTTAATCTGTCATAACTATAGTTTAAATCTTTGTTAATTATGCCTAGAAGATAAAGAGCTATGCTTTCTAAGGAAAGTAATTTATAATCATCTTCTTGAATGGCCAATAAACTTCTAATTAGTTGTAGTACGCTTTCAAGAATGCTCTGGGCTTTTTCTTCCTCTTTTACTGTTAATAATAAATTTGCTTTTTTTATTCTAAAATCAATTTCACTTTCTTTAACCTCCCAGTCATTTAATGCTGTTTTAACGAAATCTATATCGTTGAATACTAAGTGTAATAATATTTCTTCATACACTATTTCATTCTTTTGACTATGGGTTAACTCGCAACTTTCTAATAAAGCTTTATATTTATAAAAATCATCTTTATTACAATCCAAACGTGTGCTATTCATTAAAAACCAAAGTATCATATATAAATCGTGAGAATTAATATCTTCAATTTCGTTAATCAACCTTTGTAAGTGAATTTGTATAGGATATTCTAATGGTATGCAAAAAATCTTATAGCACCACAATAATTCTTTTAAATAACTCAAGTTTTGATAACTTTTAATATCCTTTAAAGAAAGTATGGCATCATTGCCAAATCTCCTAATATTTTCAACATAAGTACGCCTTATATGGTTAGGTAGAATTATCCAACCGGGAAAATTTTCTCTATTATATTTCAGATCCTCTAAAGGAATATTTAACTTGTTATAAGTTCTAAATGGCCATTTTGTTTTTTCTTCCTTATTTTTAAAATGGAGAAATTCAAATAAATCTAAAAACATCGCTGTATATGGATTTTTCTCTTCACAATATAATTTTTTAAAGTCAATTAAGGTAATACCTTTAGATTTTAAGTATTCTCCACGTTTTTCTTGATCATAACCTATCATATAAATTTTAGGCATATGTTCTCCTAAATTGTCTTTCACCCAAGAAATCCATTTTTCAAAGTTGGGATCATCTCCGGAAAAACCAATTAAAACAAAAGTAGTTTCCATTATCGACTGTTGTACCATATTAACAAAAGGACTAAATTTTATTGGGTAATTTTCATAATCTTTATTCGAAAAAATAAAAGGTCTATTAGAGGGAAAACTCCCATGCAATTTAATAATTCTAGGAGATACAGAGTTAGGTATATCGTTCATATCATAGATAACCTGATACTTACGTTCATAAACTTTTTTCTTTGTTCTTTCTAACAAAGTGTCATAATTAGTAGTATAGACATCGGCCCAAGGTAAATTTAAGAAATTAAAATGTAAATCGTCTGGTTGATAATTATCATCCGGAATCGCTTCTTTTAAAATTTCATCTAAGCTAGCCCTTCCATACTCATCTTCGTAAATTTCGCTTATTTCAAGAATATCTTTTTTTTCGATATCTACATGATGGCTCAATTGCTTGACTAATATATTTTTTAAGTCATCCCATAAAGCCATACCTTTAAAATTTTCATCGATTTTACTAGCGTTTAAGCTAAATCCAGCTCCAACCATTACAGAAACTCGACTTTTACCATCTTTTGACCAAAGATTATCTCTAATCATTTCTAAATGTCTAAACATTCTTAAATTATTTTTGAAAAATTCTTCAACATTTCTGTTTTGCAACACAACTCATCCTTTCGTTTATTTACTTAAATATGACTTTTTGTAATATGGGATTTTATAACTTTTAAGGATTTTGTAAATTTAAATGTAAAAATATATTGTAATATTTTTTATATTTCAAAAGGGGAGGAAAATGGTTATTTTAGATTTTGGCAAATTTAATTAGTAGTTAGAGATAGATGCTCTGTACATCGAAATGTAACAGATGCAACAGAGTGTTATCTGGAATATAACAAACTATTTAATTAATCAAATGGTACCACCAGCGGTGAGAAATATTAAGTTTAAAGGGAGAATAAAAAATGCAGTCAGCACAAGTTACACATACTCTATTCAAATCATTTTTAGACAACTTGACTACTTCTGGTGCAGAAGAATTAAGTGAAAAAACTAAATCTTATTTAAAAGGCTAAAAAAATCTTGGAGAACTTCAAGACGTGAAAAAGAATTTATTGAACTATTGTTAGAAAAAAGTGAGAATGATTTTTATATTATACACTCGTTAAATCCCTCGGAGCCGGGTATAGTACTACTTAGTAAAAATTTAAAGGCTATTATGTTTATTGCAATTATTACCACAAAATCTGATTTCATTAAACTATATAATTCAAATCTGATTTTGGATCTGCTACATATTCATTCTTTTCAAGAAGGTGAAGGTAAAAAATTAATGGCCACTTTTGTTGAAATTTAGAAAAACTGAATATCCCAGGTTCTTTATGGACGGAATCCATCAATAATATGAGATATTTCAAGCAATATGGTTTTGAAAACCTAGGTAAATTAGGTTCGAATAATGAGTATTTAATGAAGTTACCAATATAAAAGATATAAAGTCTTTTGAAAAATAATAAAGTAAAGGCATTTTAAACTATTAGTCACTATATTCAACTAAAGTGCGCTTTCGTGGAAACATGGAAAGGGCCCTTTTAGCATTCTTATCTTATTTGTTAAGTTCTGGATAGGTAACATTTAGTCGGACAATTTTTATAGAGGTTAAGGAAGAATTACTAAGCCCTTTAACGAAGAAGTGCTTTATATGGAACAATGGGCATGATAGCCTCGTTTGGCTAAGCCAGCAATATTTAGCTGGCTTCTTGGCTCAACCAATCATGCCCATAGAGGCTCCATTTCAAGCAACCTGTCCATCCCTTATGCTTTAAAGGAACCCTTAAAAAGGTTATCCAAAAGTGTTACCATTCCAGGCTTTTAATAGATCAGCAAAAAAATTATTTAAAGGTTCAGGTTCAGCCTCTTTCTCTTGCTCCTTTAAGTACTTTTGAACACTTCACTTATCTACTTTACCGCCGCCTTCTTTTTTACGATGAGCTTCAAATGCAGATAATTTCTCACGATGACCACATTTACATACGAAGATTTGGCCTTCGCATTCAAAAAGCTTTCAATTTTGAAGGATTTTTCATTTTATTCATTCATTTCGCAGTTATAACAATATACCCCATGTAGTTCATCAAAGAACATTCCACATTTAGAACACAATTGATAACCATCAGAACATTTTGAACAAACTAAACCTTCCGTAGCATGTTGATAATCAGCAGGCTTAAAACAATCTTTACAAAGCATTAGATCACTAACATCCCCTTTTACATCAAAATCAGTGTGTTCTATTTCAGTGTCTAATATAGAAATATTTTCGATATTTAAAGAAGTATTTTCGAATTCTTCAGTAAACTGAGTGAAATCCGCGACATAGTTAGCAATAATTTTTCCGGCTATATTAATTGTTACTTCATCATACTGAACGAATTCACTACTTGCAGTTGATTCAATAGTTCCTTCTACATTAGCTGATATTCGAGCTTCAATTTCAAATGAATCTTCGGAAAAACTTATATTTATTTCTTCAATTTCTAATTCATTAATATCGGTTAATTCAACATCAGTTAAGGGGTACTCAATATATGGTTGTAGTTCTCCCCCATGGATTAAACGACTTGTGAAGGTTGTGTATAGTTCTATTAAATTATCAAGACCGATATCTTCAATTGAATTTAATATTATATCCTCACAGTTATCTTCGATAAAACTTTCCATAGCTGATTTTATATCTTCATACATTAAAGAAAGTAAGGAACTAAATTGACTAGTTCCTAACATTATGAATTCTCTTCCAGATTCTGAAATTTCATTAAATTCTTTTATTAATTCTTGTTTAGGACCTATAAGGACACTATTATTTATTTCCCACCAGTCAGGTTTATTATCTTCCATTATAAAAATAATGTTTTGATTATGCTCCTGTACTTTTTGTAAAATTTCTTTCCAAATTATTAAGTCACCAAATTTAGCTCTGTTGCTCAGATCTTTTGTATCTTTATTTCCGTCTTTATAACCTGGAGGGATTGCATATTTAAATCTAACTTCACCCTCTTGATATATACTCAGTAATTCATTTAAAGTGAATGGGGAACCAATCTTGCCACTACTTATAATATTATGAATAAATGTTTCAATGTTATCTTCTCTAAATAATAGGCGGTTTTCTTGTTCGTCAGATGTTCTTTCTTGACGAAAAAGTGTCAGTCTATTTTTTATAATTTCAATACCATTATTTAAATCATTTTCTAATTCAATAATTCCATTGATATTGTAATTTCTGTAACGAAGATGAAGTTTACCATATTCATTTTCTAAAGAGTCTATATGCTTAATATAATTGTTAATTATATTTCTAAATTTGTTCATTTCACGTTGTTTTACAGAATCTTTTTTATTTGAATATTCATTATAAACTTGATGGGGAATCCAGAGTTTATGTTCTATAGTAGATAAGTTTTCTATTATTTTAGCTGTTAAATCTGGAGAACATTCAAAAAAGTGTAATAAGGAAGACGTATCAAAAACAATTAAGGTTTGTTCGTCTTCAATTAAAGTTTTAAAAAGCTCTAGTTCGATGTTTTGGCTCATTGTACCAACTTCCTTTACGTTATTTCTATTTATCGTTATAATTTTACCATTTTATCTCTAAATTGGTTAGATTGTTTATAATTTCTTTATAAATTAGTTTATAAAATGATAGCTTAACTCTATTACTCATGAGAGATTAGAAGTGGAAAAATATACCATTAGAAGTGATAAATATTTAAAGAAACAAAATAGATTGGAATAGAAGAAATTCTAAAATATTAAAAAAATTTTTTAACACTAATAAAGCACCGTAATCATTGATTTTATACAATAATTACGGTGCTTAAATGAATACTAATAGTCTACTTAATCAAGTTTCATACCTTTTAATAAATTTGCAAAAGGGTTATTTAAAGGCTCGTCCTCCTTTTCTTGCTGCTTCAAATACTTTTGAACACTTCGCTTATCTACTTTACCGCCGCCTTCTTTTTTACGACGCGCTTCAAAGGCAGATAGCTTCTCGCGGTGACCACACTTACAAACGAAGATTTGGCCATCGCCTTCACCATGTAGCTCTAGTTTCTTCTTACATTGTGGGCAACGAGCGTTTGTTACACGGGCTACATTTTTCTTGTGACCACATTCACGATCCTGACAAACAAGCATTTTACCCTTTTTGCCATTCACCTCAAGCATAGGCTTACCGCAATCAGGACATGATTTTGTTGAGATGTTATCATGCTTATATTTTTTATCACTTGCTTTGATTTCTGAAACAATCTTTTGTGTATGCTGCTTCATTTCATTGATAAATACTTCTTTCTTCAATTTACCTTTTGCAATTAGTTCAAGTTTTTGTTCCCACTCGGCAGTTGTAGCTGGTGAGCGTAATTCTTCTGGTACTAAATCTAAAAGTTGACGACCTTTTGAAGTAATATAAATATCTTTACCACCACGTTGTTCAATCATAAATGAATTGAATAGTTTATCGATAATATCTGCACGTGTAGCAACTGTTCCTAATCCACCAGTAGATTTTAACGTATCGGCAAGCTGCTTATCGTTTGTTTGTAAATACTTTGTTGGATTTTCCATTACAGATAGTAAAGTAGCCTCATTAAAGCGTGCAGGTGACTTTGTTTGACCTGATGTTTGTGCAATTAAACGAACTTCTAATGTTGCACCATCACCAATTCTTGGGAACACCTGCTCTTTTAAGTCGTCATTCGATTCTTCATCCTCAAAGCGGTTTTCATATACCTCTTTCCAACCAGCTGTTATGATTGTTTTACCTTTTGCAACAAAACTTTCATCACCAATTTTTGCACGTAGTGTCAATTGTTCAAACTCATGTGCTGGATATAGAACTGCTAAGAAACGCTTTACAACTAAATCATAAATTTTACGCTCTTTATCATTGAAGTTTGCAAAGTTCACGTATTCTTCAGTCGGAATAATTGCATGGTGATCAGATACTTTAGAATCGTCTACAAATGCTTTAGAAGCTTTAATAGGCTTTACTAACACTTTATTAACAAGTGAACGATATTCGCCGATACCGCATGCTTTTAAGCGCTCTGGTAACGTGCTAACAATATCACTTGAAATAAACCTTGAATCTGTTCTTGGATATGTTAATACTTTATGTTGTTCGTAAAGCTTTTGCATAATGTTTAACGTTTCTTTTGCAGAGTAACCAAAAATTTTATTAGCATCACGTTGTAACTCAGTTAAATCGTATAAACCCGGAGCGAATGTTTTTTTAGGTTTACGTTCAATTTCATCAACTTTAGCATTATCGTTGCTAATTTTTTTTACAATTGCATCGATTTTCTCTTTATCAAAGCTACGTGAATTACCTTTTGGATCTTGCCAGGTTAACTTTAATTTATCGTTAGTTTGTGCTTCGATACCGTAATAGGTTTGGGGCTTGAACTGTTTAATTTCATCTTCACGAGCTGCAACCATAGCAACTACTGGTGTTTGTACACGACCACAGTTTAATTGCGCATTAAAACGTGTAGTTAAGGCACGTGTAGCATTTAGACCGATATACCAGTCTGCTTCACTACGTGCGACAGCAGCATGGTATAGGTTTTCGTAGTACTTACCAGGCTTAAGGTTCTCAAACCCTTCTTTAATAGCCTTGTCTGTAACAGATGAAATCCATAATCGTTGAATAGGTTTTTTATATTTAATTTTTTCTAGAATCCATCTAGCAACTAATTCACCTTCACGACCGCTATCAGTACCAATAATACAACTTGAAACATCTGCTCTCTCTAATACGTGTTTCACCGCGTTAAATTGTTTGCCAGTCTGTTTGATTACCGATAACTTTAATTTATCAGGTAGCATCGGCAGGGACTCTAAATCCCAATTTTTATATTTAATGTCATAGCTTTCAGGATCTGCTAAAGTAACTAAATGACCTAAAGCCCAAGTTACTATATATTTATCCCCTTCAAGATATCCATTTCCTTTTTTGTTACACTTCAATACTCTTGCAATATCTCTTGCAACAGAAGGCTTTTCAGCAAGTACCGCAATTTTAAACATAAAAACACCCTTTCTTATGATGCAAATATAACACAGAACGATTTATCAAATAATGTATGAGCTTTTGTAGGTGTTTAAATAGTTCATGTGAATAGAATAATTATTTGTACGTCTCAAATATATTGTTTGCAATATCTATTAACAGTTTAATCTCTTTTTCCGATTTATCTTGCATATAGCTAGTGAATACTCGTAATAATTGCTTTTTCTCTAATGTTAATTTATTTAATGGTGACTCTAGTTCAAATAGTTCTTTAGCGTTAATTTCTAACCCTAAAGCAATTTTTTCTAACGTTTGTAAAGTAATATTCCTATCTCCTCGTTCAACTCCTGCTAAGTAAGAAGTTTGTAGTCCACATTTTTCCGCTAGTTCTTCTTGAGTTAATTTTTTTCGCTTTCGAATCTCTCTAATATTAATACCAACAATATCTACTATCTGTTCCATTCTAATCACCTCACTTAAAGACTATGTGAGGCACAAATTCACTTGAAGTTTCATAAAAGTACATTTTATTTGTTTTAAGTACTTATAAGTACTATTATTTAATTTGTAATATTTTTAAAGGAGTGTTTTATTAATATGAGTAATAATTTAAGTGCAAATATAGTAATTGAAAATATCGTTCAGTCTAAAATGAGAGGGAGAGTAATATATCAAGGATCTGTTTCATCTCAGGTAGCGGTAAACTTTTGTTATTCTAAACTATTCAATGATTCTTCTGGTAAAGGCTATCAGCGACCTATAAATAAAAAAAGATGTATGGACTTTGCTGATTATTTGTCTCAAGGAGAAGATTCTTTATATACGCCCATTTTGCTTAATGCATGTGGACATTGGGAATTTCACGCTTATGATAAGCATAGAGGGAGTTATGGACGATTAATTTGTAGAAAAAAGGGGACTTTAATGGATGGACAACATCGTTTAGGAGGGATTCAGGAATATATTAATGAAACAGATAGCACGTTAACTGTTCCCTTTTTAGCATTCCATTATTTAGACGATGATGATGAAATTAAACTATTCGATGTGATTAATACTAAGGCAAAAGGAATCGGTACATCATTAAGCCGATATTTAAATCGACACAATGATGATTTCGGCTGGATTGCAACTAACCTGATTCTTAAGCCAGAAAGTCCTTTTTTTAGTAAAGGGACTTTAATTGGACGTCGTACAAAAGAAAAACATATTACTCTACAAAATTTATATCAACTTGTAAATTTATTAACAAAAAAATCTCCAATTGCAAAGTTACCAAAAGAGAAAATATTAAATATTACATTATTATATTTTAATTTGATTAAGGAATTGTTACCTGATCAATGGAACGATTATAAAAATTATCGTTTAACACATATCACATGTTTAAATGCATTGGCGATAGTAGGCAATGGCTTAATCAATGACGCTTATTCAGAAAAAATACAGCAAATAGATTCAATCAAAGTTGCAAATAAACTAATAAAATTAAGCGAAATAGATTGGTCATCAAATGGGGATTTGAAATATTTAAAAGGAACTTCTGGAACAAAAATTTTAACTGCCGATATAAAGAGTTTTTTGAATTGATATAATATAAAGGCTTCTACTGTAAAAGCTATTTACAGTAGAAGCCTTTTATAAATCAAATTCATCCTTTAAAAAAGACATTGCGTCTTCTTTTTTATTGATATCATCTGTTGATAAAATCTCTTCAGAAATATCTACTACATCGACGTCGAACTTAATATTCTTAAATGTCATATGCTTATCCGTATTATTTTTAACATCTATGAGCTTGCTATTGATGTTAAATTCTTTTAAATGAGGCGATTTCGAGTAAAGGTGGGGATATAAGCTCGATGCTACTGTTGCATTATATAATTCCTCATAATATTTTGCTCTTTGAAGCTGTTCTGTAAATTGTTGTCTATATTTTATAGCTTCATTTTTATAATTACTTAATTTCTCATTTTCAGCTTTTAATAACTTTAATTCAGAATATAAGGTATCTATCATTTCTTCTAAAGAATATAGTTCTCTTATGATACCGGCTTTGTTATCACCATGTTTTTCAAAAATCATTTCAATGTTAGGTAAAAAAACTCCATCTGAATTGTTTAAAGGAATTGAACGTATAACAGGATTATTTAGCTCCTGTATAAAGTCTTTTAATCGTCTACTCCAAGTGTTTCTTCCTATCCCTGTTTCTTCTTCCAAAAATGAAGGGGTAATTTTTTTACCTTTAAATTTATATTTCAGCTTAACTGCTAGCTCCTTTAGCTCTGAATCGGTGTATTCTTTTGGTCTCCCAGGTCCTGCAGTATTATCTTTAGAACTCATGACTTCTATCACTCTCCAATATCTTGACGTCTATTGCAGCTTTTAAATCCATATAACTTACAAGATTTCTTGATGTGGTTTGTAATAAATTCTGAGCAGCCCTATTGTTATTATTTATACTATTAGTAACTATATCTTTCATTAAATCTATTGCGTTTTCAATTTTAAATTTCATTTGGTTAGATCCATTAATCAACCATTCCAAACCTTCTTCGAATTCTGAAATAGAGGGTTTGAAAAAGTATTTATTACAAAATCTGCAGTCCCCAATACAATTCATTGGAAATTCTTTCTTTAAATCTTTACAGATCCCAAAATCGACCTGTCCAACAATTTCTTCTAAATCTAATTCTTCATAAGAAATCGTATTACCAATATCGAACATATAACGTTTCCAGCCCATTAATCCACCTGAAAACTTTTTAGAAAAAGAAAATCCTAACTTTTTCTGAGCCATTAAATATACATAGGATGTGGCAAATTGCTTCGCATGAGAGAAATATTCATTTTGTGTGTAAATGCTTTGATGACCTGCCATATTTGCTACAGAAAGCATATTAAACCCTTGCAAACACATATTGATGATTGCAAAATGTCTGGTATCTCCAAATCTAACTTTTTCAATTTCATTAATCTGATATAAACCGCTAACTACTTCATCATAAAAATCATCCAAAATCGAATAAAAGTCCCGTCTATTTAATCTATGGTTAGATTTACTTCTATTATGTTTTTGAGGACGATTATAATAATAAAAATCTACAGTAAATAGATAGGGGGAATCGTTATTAAACTGAGTAGTAATTTTATTAATAATATTAATTATAATATTATACGTTGCTTCATCAATTTCTAACGACTCTTCGTTATTATTGTTCTTAATTCTATAAATTGTAATGAAATACTTATTCTTACCATCAATTTGACTAGAAAACAAACAGTCCTTCTTTAAAAGTAAGAATTCAGTTGGTCTCTGAGGAATAATATTTGTAATTAACCACCATAACATTATTGGCAAATATCTAATAGTGTTTTCCATCGCATAGTTTCTAAAATAATCATTAATAATTTCGTCAAATTTTAGAACATCTTTTAACTTTGGTAATTCTCTATTATGATATTTTTTGTATGGGAACTTTTCGCAAATATTAATGAATTCCTTATTATTTTTAATCTGGATAAACTTTAAGAATAGTTTTAAATCACTGGCTAAATTTCCACCATGATTTTTATTTTTCACATATTCCTCATATAAAAATAATTCTAATTTTGAGCCGTCTTTTAAACCCCCACTATGCAAAATACATTTCTTAATATTTTGTAGTTCGTTATACACAGTCATTGTTTTTTTATTAGATTGTAATCGTAATAATACATACGATTTTAGATGCTTTTGTAGTAAATTATAGCTCTCTGTATCAAAAGAAAATTCAACGTACATGTCTTGTAATTCATCTAACACCTTCCAATTCGTTAACTTATATTTACCTTTTATTAAATTTATTTGTAGTAAATTATTAAACATTTCTTCGTATTCGTTCTCATTAAATGTTAAAGCATTTACCTTTTTGACTTTTTGCATTACTAAATTATCGGCATCGTTAGATATATTCAGTTTTAATTCCACTTATAAATCACCTCTAATTTCATTCAATTACAAGCTTATGTGCAATTTTTTCAAGCTTAAATGTAATTTGTTCTTTAGGTAGATAAGCGCTAGTGACATCTTCTCCATATGCTACTCGGACCTCTTTCCAAATAAAGAGGTAATGTTTTAAAAAATACGTATGTTTTTGAATCATAATTACATTATTAGATTCATGAATAAGATCCATTATTTTATTAAGTTCTTGTTTAAGCTCAATCAAAATTAAATACTGTGGAATAAAATATTCACACTTAAAACAGTTCTCTACTAATGGATATTCACAAGCAGGGTGTATTAAACATTGACCATATTCATTTTTTGAAGGTAGCTGGCCCTTAGCTAATTTAACGAGTATTTTCTTTATCTCGTCTTTAGAATATTTATTTAATCTTTCTATTACGCTGTTAGACTTTGAATATATTTCAGTTAATATTTTTGAATAATTATCGGTATCACTTTCTTTAATAAAGCTTTCGATATCTCCTGTTGATGTGTAATCTAAAAACATTTGAGCTATTTCCTCTGTTTCACCTGGAGAATACCCTTTTCTCAGTTCTTCAATAGCAATTGTTCGTTCCTCTAAGGTATGATTTACATTCTCGCCTTGTTGAGCAAATAAAATTAAATAGTTATATAACCATCCAAAGTACCCTCTACGAAATAAATTTATAGAAACACGATTAATATATCCATCTTTATTAGTTAATTGAATATAGATAGCTGTAGAGTTAGTATCAACATGAGACCTACTATTTTGCGTTAATGTTAATGCG
Source organism: Solibacillus cecembensis (assembly GCF_050272495.1). Classification (NCBI taxonomy): domain Bacteria; kingdom Bacillati; phylum Bacillota; class Bacilli; order Caryophanales; family Caryophanaceae; genus Solibacillus; species Solibacillus cecembensis. Next base: position 241,848 of record NZ_JBNNMF010000002.1, read on the forward strand.
AGGTCAGCATTCGCTGCATCTTCTTCCACGATACTAAAAAATAAATAAGTTGCCACACTCCTATTCATTGTTTGACTATGAAACTTAAATTCGCTTGGTAAAGCGGATTTATTGGAAAATTTCTTGTGAGTACTAAGACCACTAGTATGAGTATTTTTAAACATTGAATTGCTGACAAAACTATTGAGTAAGAACGTATCATTATTTTTTTGTCTATGCATCTCACTAATAACTAATGCATGAGCTAAAGGTATGACTAAATCTGGCGAAACTATAAAAGTTAACAATTCCTTATTTTTGCTTGCTCTTTTGTTTCTAAAATGAATATAGAGTTGATTAATAATCATATGTGATTCCTTTAATGTAAGTTCAGTAGAATTTAAATCTATTAAAGATTTAGCAGCCAAATCTTCAATGTTAATAATCGGTGTTTGAAGAATCAAATCTGCACCACGAATAAAGTCAGTAATTAACAGGAGTGTGTATGCCCACATATTCGCATAATTTTGATTTTCAATAGCTTCATTTTTATGCAAGTCTTTGTTTTTAACGTAAAGGTAAATCTCATTGAAGATGACAGGGGAATAAATCGTATCATTCTTATTTCTCTTAGATAAATCTATTACAATTTTTTCTTCATTTTCAATTCCCTTTACAGAGTAACAATAGTTGATAAATCTAGGTATTAACATTTTCCTTGTTTTTGATATGGATTTATTTAAAAGATTTTCTATCTCGTTAACTTCTAAAAGATAAATTTCATTTATGAGATTATCTTTGAGGTACATAAATAAATTTCTATATATCCCTTCTCTATCTCTAATATAAGAAGTTGTACCATTCATTTTATTAAACTGTATTCTAATAAATTCTTTATATAGATTCAAAGTCTCTTTATATTTAAAGTCATTTATGAAGTCATTAATGAATATAAGTAGTTCTCTTAAAGCAACGCTAGAATCATAAAGCTTATCTTGATTTTTACCTTCTAAATAGTTTTGTATGTCCTGATATGGGACTATCCAATTTCCCCTTAAATTTTTTACAGCATTAGGAAAGTATTTTTCTACTCGCTGTACTATAGCTGTAAGATTTTTATTAATTTTTGAAGCTGCTTCTTTTAAGGAAATATATTGTTCATAATATGTTCTTTGCTTTTCTAAGAACATATCAACATCCTCTTTTGGAATTTGAAATCTACCATTAACTTTTTTTATATTTTTGGAGAGTACTCCTTTTTTTATTAAATTAGTTACTGATACACCATGTATCCCTAATAACTTTGTAATTTCAAGACGCGTATAATAATCGTTTTTTGCAGTTGCTTCTAATTTCGCTTGATATTCAATAATGTCTATCATCGGGATTTCCCATAGATGTGTATTCTTCACAGCATTAGGGAAAGTTCCTCCTTTTTTACATAGGCTAGCCAGATGTTCAGGTTTTTCATTTAATATTTTGGCCGCTTCTTTTAAAGTCAAATATTCTTTATTCTTTGACTCATCTATAAAAGACTCTAGTTCATTTTTAGAAATTAACCATCTCCCCTTTACTTTTTTCGAATTTACTAAAGATCCTCTATCAATGAGTTTTCTAACAGTTACAGAAAATTTATAACCCAATATTTCTTGTGCTTCTTTTACCGTAAAATATTCTTCGTTATTTGATTCATCTAAAAAAGATTCTAGTTCATTTTTAAAAATTAACCATTTTCCTTTTACTTTTTTTGAATTTATTAAAGAACCGTTATCTATGAGTTTTATAACACTTTGAGAAGATTTATACCCCAATATTTGAGCCGCTTCTTTTAAAGTAAAATATTCCTTGTTACTTGACTGATCTAAAAAGGATTTCAATTCATCTTTAAAAACTAACCATTTTCCTTTTACCTTTTTTGAATTTATTAAAGAACCGTTATCTATGAGTTTTCTAACACTTGAATTAGATTTATAACCCAATTTTTTTTGTGCTTCCTTAAGAGTGAAATATTCTTTGTTATTTAACTCATCTAAAAAAGATTCTAGATTTTCTTTAGAAACTAACCATTTCCCCTTTACTTTTTTTGAATGTACTAATGATCCCTTACCTATGTGATAACTAACACTTTTATGAGATTTAAAACCTAATATTTTGGCCGCTTCTTTTAAGTTTAAATATTCATTCATATTTAATCCCCTCTTTCAACTAGGCTAGGTATATATACTTCATGAAGATTAGAGAACTTCTGTTGAATTTTTTCATGAATTCTAACAGATTGCTTCATATACGCTAAGGATGAATTAAGATCATTATCTCCACGAGGCTGAGCTATTTCATAAGGATTTTCAGCAAATTCGGCTAATAGGTTCGAAAATGTACCCCTTCCTATATGAGTTGACCATTTCATTTGATTTAAGTGCATTCCTAATATTTTTTGATCCATATCTGAACTATTAATTAAAAGTTCTATGAATGCTTTTTTTACTTTTTCAAAATACTGTCTGTAACTTCTCACAGACATAGCTTTTCCTGCAGCATTTACAAAGAGGGGGTTGGACTCATCTGAAGATTTATACAAAGCCAGATGGTCTTTTGTTAGTGAATTTGTCCAATTATCTAACTCAAAAATCATTTGAAACCGTTTCTTTTTAACGCTACTATTTTCTTTTAAGTCCGGACGCAGGTTTCTATTCATTAGTTTTAATGTCATGCCATGTTGAGATACTGATTTTAATAATTGATTTCTCGTTAAATTAACAACTTCACCAACCCTCACTCCTCCTAGAAATTGCATATATATTCCTAATGCTATTGGTTTAGCAACAGCAATAGCAACCTCAAAAAATAATGGAATATAGCTAGGTGGAAAAGCATGCTCAATATTTTTAGGAGTAGTTGCTGGATAAACAGGTGAAAAAGGTGACTCTAAAAGTTCACCGAATTTGCCTTGATTAACGTTAATCTTTGGTAACTGAGTATTAAAGTTTTCCGATAACCATTTATAAAAATAAGTCAGAGTTTGTTCGGCATTTTTTATGGTCTCTTTTTTTAATCCTTCTTCTGTACAAGAGTTTAAGTACATATTTCCATGATTTATTTTTATATCTAAAATGGAGTCAATTTTAAGGCCCTTATAATTCTTCATTAAATAGTTTAAAAATTTCACGATATTATTTGCATGCTTTTTTTGTGTATTAAACGCTTTATTCTGCCAAAAGCTCATTAAAAATTCAGTCATAGGATGTATTGAATGTATATTAAGTTTTGAATCCTTAATTCCTATCACACATATTTGTCTTTTTTCAATTTTTCCATCATTGTAAAATACGTAATCAATCCATATAGGTATGGAAATGAATTTAATATCTTCCTTCTTTAAAAATATTAAATTATCATTACCCAATAAAAATCCCTCCTTAATATCTGAATAATTAGATAATTAAAGATAGCATAAAACATCTATTATGTGCAAAATATTTATGTGCATTTCTATGGAGATATGCAGGTCGTGAAGGTGAACTCGTTGCACGTTGGATTATTGAAAAAGCCAATGTGAAAAAACCGATTAAACGTTTATGGATTTCATCTGTTACCGACAAAGCAATTAAAGATGGTTTCGCAAACTTGAAGCCAGGTAAAAACTACGAAAATCTATACGCTGCAGCCGTTGCGCGTTCAGAGGCAGACTGGTATATCGGCTTAAACGCTACCCGTGCATTGACAACACGCCACAATGCTCAGCTAAACTGTGGACGAGTTCAGACACCGACCGTCGCGATTATTGCGACACGTGAAGATGAAATTAAACATTTCAAAACACAAACTTATTACGGTATCGAAGCACAAACAACCGATCAATTAAAACTAACTTGGCAAGATTCGAAAGGCAATTCACGTAGTTTTGATAAAGAAAAAATCGATGCGGTCGTCAAAAATTTAGGCAATGGCAATGCAACGGTTATCGACATTGAAAAGAAACCGAAGAAAACATTCGCACCAGGTCTTTATGATTTAACCGAATTACAACGTGATGCCAATAAAATCTTTGGCTACTCTGCAAAAGAAACATTAAATTATATGCAAAAACTGTATGAGCAACATAAAGTTTTAACTTATCCTCGTACAGATTCACGTTTCATTTCATCCGACATTGTAGGCACATTATCTGAGCGCTTAAAAGCATGTGCGGTCGGTGAATATCGTACTTTGGCGAATAAAATTTTAACTAAACCAATCAAAACGTCTAAATCATTCGTTGATGACAGTAAAGTAAGTGATCACCATGCGATCATTCCGACTGAAGGCTATGTTAACTTTTCAGCAATGACGGATAAAGAACGTAAAATTTATGATTTAGTTGTGAAGCGCTTCTTAGCCGTGCTATTCCCTGCTTTTGAGTACGAGCAATTAACATTACGTGCAAAAATTGGTGATGAACAATTTGTTGCGAAAGGTAAAACAATTTTAGCAAGTGGTTGGAAAGAAGTGTATGCAAATCGCTTTGAGGATGAAGATTCAACCGATGATGTGAAGGAGCAATTATTGCCGCGCATTGATAAAGGCAATACGTTAAACGTCAAATTAATCGCGCAAACTTCAGGTCAAACGAAGCCACCTGCGCGCTTTAACGAAGCAACATTACTTTCGGCAATGGAAAATCCAACGAAATATATGGAAACGCAAAATAAGCAGCTCGCTGATACATTAAAATCAACTGGTGGTCTTGGCACAGTTGCGACTCGTGCAGATATTATTGATAAATTATTCAATTCCTTCTTAATTGAAAAACGTGGGAAAGATATTCATATTACATCAAAAGGTCGTCAGCTACTCGACCTTGTACCAGATACATTAAAATCACCTACAACAACTGCAGAATGGGAAATGAAGCTGGAGCAAATTGCCACTGGTAAGCTGAAAAAAGAAGCATTCATTAACGAAATGAAGCAGCATACAAAAACGATTGTTGCCGAGATCAAATCAAGCGACAAAAAATATAAACATGATAATATCTCTACAAAATCTTGTCCTGATTGCGGTAAACCAATGCTCGAAGTGAACGGCAAAAAAGGCAAAATGCTCGTTTGCCAGGATCGTGAATGCGGTCACCGTAAAAATGTAGCACGCGTTACAAACGCACGTTGCCCACAATGTAAGAAAAAGTTAGAGCTGCATGGTGAAGGGGATGGCCAAATTTTCGTATGTAAATGTGGTCATCGCGAGAAACTATCTGCATTCGAAGCCCGTCGTAAAAAAGAAGGCGGCGGTAAAGTAGATAAGCGTGCTGTTCAGAACTTTATGAAGCAGCAGAACAAAGAAGAAGAACCGATTAATAATGCATTTGCAGACCTGCTAAAAGGGTTTAAAGTAGACAAGTAAAATGAATGAACTAAAGGAAATCTATCCTTTAGTTCATTTTTATTCCACTTCCATTTTAAAGTATTATTAGCAATTACGAGCATAAATGCGTTTGTTTTTCAAAATTATACCACACAAACTTCTCCTCTACTCACCGTAAAATGACGAGGGATTTTATTATTGATGGAAAACCCAATTGTCACAGTATTTCCAATTACTTTATCACTACTCTTATATGAAATAACAAAAAATCCCACATCACACCCTTAATTTATACTAGACAGTTGGATAATGTTGTTATACAATAAGGGTAATTAAATTGCTTAGCATGTGAATTTTTCAATGCACTAACAGTTTGATAATTTTAATTTTTTTGGAGGTTTTCTCTCATGCAACAAGGTACAGTAAAATGGTTTAACTCAGAAAAAGGTTTCGGTTTCATCGAAGTTGAAGGCGGCAATGACGTATTCGTACACTTCTCAGCTATCCAAGGCGACGGTTTCAAATCTTTAGACGAAGGTCAAAAAGTTGAATTCGAAGTTGAAGACGGCAACCGTGGTCCTCAAGCTACTAACGTTACAAAACTTTAATTTTCACTAATTAATAGTTCATATAGTTAGTTGCAAAAAAGGCATTCCATCCTTGGAGTGCCTTTTTGTTATGTCATACGCATACAAATAACAAAACATCCGCTCAATGGCTAATACCATTTGAGCTGATGTTTTTTCATCTTAATTATTCATCTTTCGTGCGTTTTTTAAAGAGCACAACTGAAATAAGTATCGCAACTACTGACCAAATAGACATGACAGCAATCGGTGTTAACAAACTCATTGTAGACGCTTGTTTATTTATTTCTTCTGCTAATAATATAAGCTGGCTACCCGGTAACCATTGGACAATTTTATAAACAATATGCGTTTCCCCTAACACAATTGCAAGAGGAGCAAAAGAGAAAATAATCATGACTGGCAAAATTGCGAGCGACGCTTCCATCACCGATTTCGTAAATAATCCGCAAATGATTCCCATTGCGATATAAAAAACTGTCGATACGACTAACCCCATTACAAGTACTGGAATGTTTTCTGGTGTATAGCCTACTAAAAACATTGAGACAGCTAAAAGAACTGCCGTTATGACAAAAACTAATACACTTTTACCAAGTAAAATATCTGTTATAGAAGCCGGAGACATCATTAAGCTACGTAACGTATTGCGCTCTTTTTCTTCTGCAATTAAACAAGCTTGAATATAAGCTGTTACCATTGAAAACGTCATATTAATAGGTAGGAAATATGTTTGGATCGAATTACTTCCACTTTTCCCATAAACGATTGCAAGGAAAATGGGGATTAGTACGACAAATGAAACGGCATAATTTCGTGAAAACTCCTTATAATCCTTCATAAAAATAGCCTGAATTCGTCTAATTGAAATATTCATTATAAATCACTCCCTGTTAATTGTACGAAAATGTCGCCTAGTGATGGTTCGTTCGTGTTAATTCGCTCTACTTGCTGCGTGCTCATCCAGTTGAATAATTTCTGTGCATCTTCCTGGCCATTAAGCAAAACATGTTTCTCCCCATCTGTTAATTCGACCGTGAAAGAATGATCACTATATTTCTTTTTCAACATCGCTGGATCGCCTATTTCTCGGATTTCACCTTTATGCAAGAAAGCGACTCTATCACATAACATTTCCGCTTCCGACATATCATGCGTTGTTAAGAAAATTGTCGTACCTAGTTCATTAAGCTTTCGCAACCCTTTATAAATATGCTGTGTATTTACTGGGTCTAATGCGGATGTTGGTTCATCTAAAAACAATAATTTTGGCTTATGCATAATAGTACGCGCTAATATTACACGCTGCGTCATCCCTTTAGATAAGTTATTCACTTTTTTCTTACGTTCATTTTGTAAATTAACAAATTGCAGTGCTTCATCCATTGCGCTATTTGGCAGGCCATATAAGTTACAATATAGTAATAAATTTTCTTCTATAGATAAGCGACCATATAATCCGCTGTTATCTGTAAGGATACCAATCTTCTGTTTATTTTCCATTTGATTCATGTTCGCCGCATTTTGTTGAAATACGGAAGCTTTCCCAGATGAATGTGTAAGCTGTGCTGTTAAAATTTTAATCGTTGTTGTTTTCCCCGATCCACTTGGACCAAGAAAGCCGAATATTTCCCCTTTCTCTACAGTAAAGGAAACATCCTTTAACGCTTCTTCCTTCCCAAACTTCATTTGCAAATTTTGCACATCAATAATTTTCGACATGTGCATGCCCTCCTTCAATTCAGTTGTTACCTTAAATTTAAAGGAGTTTTATAGAAGCTGCATTATATTTGGGATGAATGGTTGTGCTTTCGTGTTGTATGGCGTTATTTCCTGATGAATGGTACCGAATATTCCCCAGGAAATAGATTAAATTCCGACAATCTCCTTTAATTCTGCAAGTTTATTTCTTGAAAGTGGCACTTCCGCTTTCGTAAAGCCTTGCAAAGATAGGCTATAACTATTGCGTGTCCACGAAATAATTTCCCTTACCTTTTGTAAATTGACGATATAGGAGCGATGGCATCTAAAAAATCCAAATGGTTTTAAGCGATTTTCTAGATCATTTAATGTTAATGTGCACGGAAAAGCCTCTCCTCCCACATAAACAAACACATCCCCTTCTATACTTTCAATGTAATCAATTTCTGGTGGATTAAAAAGGATGATTTTTTCATCTTTCTTCGTTGGAATCTTTTCAATTTTTAATTGAATCGTATCCACTGGTATCTGCTCATCTCGTTCTTCCTCCATATGTATAGGATGTAAGCCTTGTTCATTCAACCTAAAAATTTCGCCACCCGAAATAATCAAATCCTCTAAGTTATTCGATAACAAAATAATTTGTTTTTTTTGATTTTGAAGTAATGATAGCAAATGCAAAATAATTTTACGTTCCGCTTGTTGCAAATTTTGAAAAGGTTCAACAAAGGCAATGCATTGTTTCCGCTGTAAAAAGGGTTGAATAAAGCTCAATAAACGCTTTTCACTCGAAGTTAACTCGCCTACTTTGTTTTTTAATTGCTGCTGAAGCCCAAATTCTTTCCAAAGCTGCTCTGCCTTCATATTTGCCTCATAAAGCATTGTGTAGTAACGAAATGTTTCCTCCACTGTCAGTCGATTGTATTGCCCGTCATCTTGCGTATGTACATAAACATTTTGTTCTTTTAACAATTGCTGCTTTAAATAATTTAACTTTGTCACGTCGCTATAAATAGCCGTTATTTTATTTTCGATTTTTAAATGCACCGCTGGAATTAGCAGTTCCCCAGCTTCTGTATATGGTTTGAGTGAAATATTTATCAATTGGGATTCTCCTTTTTCATGGAAATTCTGATAAAAATAGTATACTACAAAAAAATAGCAATTAAAAAAGCAAGTTTACCTCCTTCAAATGGAAATAAACTTGCTTTTATATTCTACAAAATCTTCCCTAATCGTTTAATTCCCTCTTCAATCACTTCTGGTGTTGCATTTGTATAATTCAACCGCATTGTATTCACACCCGTTTTATTTGTATAAAAAGGATCACCCGGAACAAATGCAACTTTCACATCCATTGCTTCCTGAAATTTTTCAAGAGCCGATGCGCCATTTTCCATCGTTACCCATATAAACATACCACCCTCTGGTTTTGTGTACGTTACATATGGCGGGAAGTATTTTTCCATAGCGGCAAGCATTGCATCCGATTGTTCTTTATAAAGTGTGATTATCTTTTCTACATGCTTTTCATATGCATTATTCGCTAAATAATCATGCAAAATGTATTGTGCAAAAATATTTGTATGCAGGTCGGATGCTTGTTTCGCCGTTTCGATATGACCTAATAACTCGTGATTTTTCGTTAAAATATAGCCTAAGCGCATACCTGGTGTCACAGTTTTTGAAAATGAACCAAGCAAGACGCTATTTTTCATTTTCCCCGCCGCAATATATGGTAGATGCTCCCCTGTGAAACGCAATTCACCGTATGGATCATCCTCGATAAAAATGACATCCTCATCCTTTACCGCGCCATATACTTCTTCCCGACGTTCTTTTGTATACGTTAAACCGGTTGGATTTTGGAAGTTTGGTACAGTATATACCATTTTCACATTTGGCTTTTTTAATGCTTCCTTTAGTTCCTCAACATTCATGCCCTCTTGCTCTAACTTCACCGCGTGGAATGTTGGTTCACGCAATGTAAATGCTTGAATCGCGCCCAAATAACCCGGTTCCTCAATAATAACGCCATCGCCCTTATTTAATAATACTTTCGAAATTAGCTCTAATGCCTGTTGAGAGCCCGTTGTAATAAAAACATCTTTAGGTTTAAAATCTAGTCCTGGCTGCTTTTGATTATATTTATTCGCAATATACTGTCGCAAAGGTAAATAGCCTTGCGTCGTTGAATATTGAAATAACTTCGCCCCATTTTCATCAATCGCATGTGCAACAGATGTCTTTAATTGCTCGATTGGAAATGAAATAGGATTTGGTAAGCCACCCGCAAAGGAAATGACATCTTTCGCATCGGTCACCTTTAAAATGTTTCGAATGAATGATGATGGCGTGTTTAAAATACTATCCGAATATTGCATACGTTTAACGCTTCCTCTTTTTTGTAATTTTCAAAATTTTATCACTTTCTGGAATTCGTTACAAGTACGTTTTAAAAATAAAGTAAACTCGGGCAATAATGAGTAAATTAATCAACAATCCTATCTACCCATAAGAATTCGCCTAAATCGTTTGTACTTCTTTGCAATAATGCTGTGGCGCAATTTGTGTGAGTGCTTTTGGTAATTGTCCGCGCGTTAAGAGGAATAGCTTTCTCGTTGCACGTGAAGCGATTGTATATAGAAGAAAGGCATCCATTTCTTCCGCGTATACATTTGCATCGGCATCCGCTAACACAACCGTTGTAAATTCAAAGCCCTTCGCCATATAGCCCGGCATAATAAGGATTCCCTTCATATACACTTTTTGTTTTTCCGTCACGAGCTGCAAATCGGGTACAAGTGGCTTTACCTCTTCATATAATCGTTCGCAAGCGGCTTTATTTTTGCACAAAATAACAAAGCTATCCTCTTCCTTATACTGCGCCACTACCAATTGCTGGATTGCTTTAGCAGATTGCTGTGTTTCAATAATTTGTGGCTTATCTCCCGAGACACCGAGGGAAAGCGTCGTTGTATTTTGTAAAATTGCACTCATAAAATCGGTAATTTCATTTGTAGAACGATACGATTTATTGAGTTCCACTACTTTAAAGTGCTTTGAAATGGGTCCATCTAATGAATCTTTCATTTGCGGATGGACGATTTGATTGCGATCGCCAAGTAAAGTGTAATGCGCTTTTGGATGCATTACTTTTAATGTAAGTAGCTGTAAATAAGAATAATCTTGAATTTCATCAATCACGATATGTTTAATGATGTTATTCGCATAAAGTCCTTTCACAACCGATTGTAAATACATGACCGGTGCTAAATCTTCATAATAAAGCACGTGATGTTTCAACTTTTGTGCTGTACGGGCCTGGATCTCCTGTGTGAATAAATTGTCGTTCGTATACGTGATGGATTGCAAATACATTTTATGAATATTCACAAATCCAAGCTGCTCAATTGTCTGTTCGAGCCTGCCAAAACGTTTATTTAATTCATTATTCGCCTGCTGTTCAAGTTCTTTATCTGATCCAATATATGCGTTAACTGCCCGTAATTCCTTCATGCGCAGTTTCAGTTCCTTATGCTTTCGTTCATGTAACTTCGCCTGTAGCACTGTACGAATTTTTTTCAACCGGAAATCTAAATCAAGTTCGCCAAACTTCTCATAAAAAAGTTGCGATAGCTTGCGGGCTGAAATAAATACTTCCTCACCCATCTTCAAATTATAAAACGGGATCCCCGCATTTTTAACACTTTCAATATAACTAAGCAACTGCTTCGTATAGCTATGCGAACCTTTAAAGGCGTAATGCTCGCGTGCGTCTGCATCTGCCTTTTGCAAGCGTTCAATGTTCTCATAATTCGTTTCACATTTATATTGCGTCAATTTTAAATCACGGAGCAAACGAAAATAGGTCGTATGCTGCACGTTTTCCTCACCTAATTCTGGCAGGACATTCGATATATAATCATTGAATAAATCCGACGGCGAGATGAGTAAAATACTGCGCGCATTCATCGTTTGGCGATATTCATAAAGTAAAAATGCGATTCGCTGCATAGCTACCGACGTTTTCCCACTACCTGGAGGACCAAGTACAATTAAATTATCCTTATTAGACGAACGAATAACGGCATTTTGATCGCTTTGAATCGTGGCAACAATCGATTTCATTTTTTCCTTTGCGGTATCCGAAAGCAAACCTTGTAACACTTCATCTCCAATATAAATATCCGCGTCAAATAATTGAATCAATTGGTCGTATGTTACTTTGTATTGGCGTCTTCCTTCTATTGTAACGTCAATATATTCGCCATCAGGTATTTGATAACGAGAGGGTCCTACTTTATTTTCATAAAATAAACTTGAAATCGGAGCGCGCCAGTCAAAAATAAGCATGTCATCCGATACCGGCTCACGAAATGTTGATAGCCCGATATATAAATGTTCCTGCTCGCCTAATTCATTTTTTATCGAAATTCGTCCAAAGTAAGGACTTTTATATAAAATTTTAGATTTTGCTAATTGCTCATTCACATTTAAGTATTCTCTTTCGCGGAGCTGCATCGTTTGCAACATTTGCGAAAATTGAATCGCATTCTCCCCTGAAACATCATTAAATTCAGATGAAGCAAATGTACGCTCTTCGACAATTTCACCTTTTTGTTTTTTCAGTTGGACTGTTAATGCCGCTATATGCATTTTAAGGAGTTCACTAATTGTTGATAAATGTGTCTGCTCCTGCTGCCAAATATTCTGTTCCATTTTTTTGGCCCCCTTAACTTTTAAAAATGTCTAATTTAACTTGCTTCGGTTGAGGTTCGAACCCCAACCGAAGCAAGTTAAGCCTCTGGCAGATGTCATGGAATCGGAAGCGAATCCTTTGTGCAACCACAAAGCCGATTCCAGACACAATTATGCCGAGGCATAATTGATTTTATACGAAATCTAATGCTACCTCAAAATGTTCTGCGGTTCAATCAACAGCTGCACATAAATTTATTCATATCCTTTGGTTCAATTACAATATATAGGAGCTTTTACCCTTACATATTATTTCCAAATATATTTTTCAATGCACGTCCCATGTAGTTTAGACACATTTTCTTCATATTTTTTCAATTTATTTGAAAGGCAAATTTTTATGTTAATTTGATTCATTACTCCTATTTTTTTGAAGTGTCTTTTTATTTTTAATTTATGTGGTGTACTGAATAAAATCACCTTTTTTTCTTGAGAACATTATAATATCAAGGTATTTTTACCCTCCATTTTACACGGTAATTTCACACCAGCCTAAATCCCCGATAAACTTACATTAAAATACAGACTTTTTTTATTAATCACTACAATTCCACTCTACATTAACGACAGGTATTTCGCATCGTTAACTATTTTTGTAACAATAACGCTATATTTCCTACATACAACGCACTCATAACAAGTTATTATGAAAATAAAATTCATAATTCGAAAGGAACGGTCGCATGTGAGTAAAGTTATATTTTTTGAAGTACAAGGTGGAAGTGATAAAGGTTCTGATGGCTATCGTGGCGATACGATGCCAATGGTGGAGGCGCTCAAACAACGGGGGCAAGATGCAGAAGTAATCTTTTTTGAATTAGAGAACCGTGATGCCATTTTTAACTATGCAAAAGAGCATGCATCTGCCTATGTGTCGCGTATTAATCCTGGGAACTTGAAGCACGAAACGGCGTATTTTGAAATGCTTCGTGAATTATGTAAAGAAGGCGTAATCGGTATGCCTCATCCAGATGCGATGATCAGCTACGGCGCAAAGGACGCGTTAGTAAAACTACGTCACACCGCTCTTGTGCCTGAAGATACGTTTGCATACTACACAATAGAGGAATTTAAATCAACCTTCCCTAAAGCACTCGCTACTGGTGAACGCGTATTAAAGCAAAATCGTGGCTCTACAGGTGAAGGCATTTGGCGTGTACAAGTTGTCGATTCACTTGCAAAGGATGCCAACGAAGTACCTTTAACAGCTCAAATAAAATGTACCGAAGCAAAGGACAATCATGTTGAGTATCATACGTTGGAGCAGTTTATGACTTTTTGTGAGCAATACATCGTCGGTGAAAATGGCATGCTTGTCGATATGACATTCCTACCACGAATTAAAGAAGGCGAAATTCGTTTATTTATGCTGCGTGACAAACCGATTAATGTCGTACATAAGAAACCAGCAGATGATGCAGATGCTTTTAGCGCTACTTTATTTTCTGGCGCACAGTATCGTTACGACAAGCCTGAACAATGGACAACACTTGTAAACAGCTTCTTAGGCCAGCTAGATGAGATTAAGGAACTTCTTGGCGGGCATGATTTACCATTAATTTGGACAGCCGATTTTATTTTAGATACAGATGAAACTGGTGCTGACACGTATATTTTAGGTGAAATGAACTGTTCATGCGTCGGCTTCACTTCCGAACTTGAACTTGCGCATGATGTTGCAGAAGATATTTTAGCATGTCTTCATGAAAGAATGTCAATCGTCAGCTAAACTCGTACGATGCATCACCTTTTCAAATACAAAAAATCCTGCAATCCCGATTTAAATGGGGTTGCAGGATTTTTTTATTGCATATCAACTGGTTGCTTCGCCAAAGTTTTGCTCACTTCGCAATAGTGAACGAATACACGAGCAAGTTCACGCAAACGGATTTGTACATCTTCATCAATGATTTTATTGTCTTGATCGAAATGATCGGCATGTGTGTACACGTAATTTGGTGTTACTAAACAGCGAAAATAATCAAGAATCGGACGCAATTGATTTTCCAATACTAAATGATGCTGATACGTGCCCCCATTTCCAATAATAGCAGCTGGCTTATAGCGCATTGCTTTTGGTGGAATCATATCGAATGCATTTTTTAGAACGCCTGGGATAGAAGCTTGGAAAATAGGAGAAGCAAAAATATAACCTTCTGCATCCTCAAATTTTTGAATCATCCCTTTCATATCCTCATTAAGAGGACTACCATCTAAAATTTGATGCTTTAAATTAGCGAAGTATAATATTTCTAGCTCTAAATCCGAATTCATTTCTTTAATATATTGTTGAACCTGCTCTAAAAGAACGCCGGTTTTGCGACCGAAAATTGTTCCATCGACAAGTAAGATTTTCATGTGGGTTCCTCCATCTAACTAATATCTATACTATATTGTATCAGATGGACATACCCGATTAATAGGTTACCGGTTAAGAAACATAAATTTCAGTCTTTTGTCTGACTTTATTACAATAGTATTTCATACAAATAAGTCGCTACACTAAATCGTCATTCCCTATGCTAATTTTGAGGGTTTATCCGTCTAACCGAAATCCCTTTAGTACCTATTATTTACCGTTTTTCTGATCCACTTCTTTTATTTTACTGCGATCAATTATGACTTCTTTATCAACAGGTGGAAGATCCTCGTCCTTATATTTATCCCAATTAAATAATCTATCAGCCGAAGTTGTATCCCCAATTTCCACTTCAGCTGGCATTTTCATAGAAGCCAATTGCTCGGATGTATAAATCGCTACACTTTGCTTTTCACCATTTAACGCAATGTTTAACATCGCAAGGGCAATTTGCTTTGCTGAAATGGATCGATATTTAGCCATGGATCCAACTAATAATGGGTTTATTACTTTCATCACTTTTGCTCCGATTGATTCACCTAAACGAAATTCATCACGGTCTCCAATTATTAAAGAGGGACGAACGATTGATAATTGCGGGAAATTCATCGCAATTAATTCCTTTTCTAATTTCCCTTTGACACGGCTGTAATGAGCCATTGCCTTGTCATTTGCACCCATCGCAGTAATGACAATGAAGTGTGCGACCCCATGATTTTTAGCGAGTGCGGCAATTGATAACGGATATTCAAAATCTACTTTTTCAAATTCTGATTGTGAACCTGCTTTTTTGATTGTCGTTCCTAAACAACAAAATATTTCGTGGGCAAATTCCATATCTTGATCTGCAATTTGATCAAATTCACGAATCTTTACATTGAGCTTTGGATGCGTAAAGTTAAGTTTTCTTCTCGAAATCACATTCACCGCAACATATTTTCCACTATCACACAATAACTTCACAAGTGCCGAACCAACTACCCCTGTTGCACCTACTACTAAGGCTGAACGCATTTCTGTCATTTATTTCACCCTCTCATTATTATTTAAAAATTAAAATCATTGTTTTATCTCTATCTATTTATACATACTTTCGGTCATTTCACCATATTTTATAGGGAATGTGGAAAGGATGGGATTGTGTTGCAAAAAAAGAAAATCGTATTTATTGTGGAGCATTGTGATATAAAGGGCACATATCCGTTTGAGCGCGCAGCTACTTTAGCTCAGTTATTACAGGAGCAAGGCGAAATGGTTTATTTATTTATTCGCACGGACAATTCGCGAATTATAGAAAAACTGACAAAAACGGATTTGAATGTACTCCTCTTTGAAAAGCCGCAAGAACTAAAAAGTCACTTACGAAATTTAGAGCCACAGCTGGTGGTTCATGATGGAAAAGATACTAACATCGAACAGATTGAGCTCATTCGCCCATTTTGTACAACCTTTGTTCATTTTGATGATTTCGGTCATGGTACTCAGCTCATTGATTGTAATATTATCGCGCTCTTTGAGGAGTCTCATGAACAACCACTTGCCAATGAATTGGCGGGCAGCTACGCATTTGCTGTAACGAAAGAGTTGGAGATGATTGCAAGTCATATTATCGACACTGGCGATATTTCCATCAAGCAAGATTTACCGCATATTGTAGTCGCTTTTGAGGACGGTGATGCAAATAATTTAACGTACCGCACCCTCCGTCACTTAACGCAATTGCAAATTCCGTTAAAAATTTCGGTTGCGATTGATGATGATTATTCACATAATGTAGAGGATTTGCAAATGATGGCACTGAGCAGACGCAATACCGAAATCGTTCGCCGTTCAGATGCCCTTTACCATCTTATGCCTGAAGCCAATTTAATAATATGCAATGCAAACTATACCCCTTACAAGGTGGCAGCTGCAGGGATTCCTTGTATTACTACTGCCCAGCATGAAAATGAACTAAACTATGCATTTTCTCGTGAGGCAAATGGTTTTATTCATATTGGGCTTGGTCGAAAAATGAAGCAATCCATCATCCAAAATGCGGTAATGGAGCTGTTACTGCATGAACATCGTCGTGAACGAGCAGTCAAAAAGCAACGCGCACTCGATATTTTAACGAACAATGAAATTTTACAAACATTGCTCCTAGATTTAGCTTATTCACGCCATAATATCGCCCATATTTAAGTTTTACCGTTAAATGTTGTAATGCAGGTAAGATTGCACAGCATTTCCTTTCACTATTCGAACCGAAAATCAGACTATCTCTTTTCTACTTACGATAATTTAATACTTTCCTTGACGACAAAAAAATCATTCGTATGATACAATATGAAAAGATTAATTTGCCTCTGTGAGGGTTCAAAAGGAGTAATTATTATGCTAACAAAAAGCCAATTGCAGCAAGAAATCTTGGAATTAAAGATGGATTACGTTAACCTTCAAGGCGATATGGAAAAGCTAGAATCAGTAGGTCATCCGGAATCAGTACAAAAGGCGCTTACTCGTCTTGAAAATATGGAAATCCAGCTTGCAGAACTAAATAAACAGCTCGCAGCATTGTAAGTAGCTTGCGAGTTTTTTTAATTCGAAAGACATATTCCGCGTTAAAATAACATGGAATGATGCCCTTTCCTAATATTAATAAAAACTTCAAAATCAATCGGGGGATTATTTATGGCAATATTAACAGTAGAAAATTTAGGGCACTCATTTGGTGACCGCACGTTATTTAAAGATGTTTCTTTCCGTCTTGTAGAAGGGGATCACATCGGACTTGTCGGTGCAAATGGTGTTGGTAAATCGACACTTATGAGCATTCTTACAGGACAAGCCATCCATGATACAGGAAAAGTTGAATGGCTACCTGGTACACATTACGGCTATTTAGATCAGCATACACTTTTAACGCCTGGTCGTTCGATGCGTGATACGCTGCGTGATGCGTTTTTACCACTTTATCAAAAAGAAGAAGAATTAAATGAAATTACGATGCAAATGGCCGATCCGGATGCAGATTTAGAAAAGTTATTAGAAGATATGGCAGAAATTCAAGATGCATTGGATGCTGGTGACTTTTACACACTTGATATGAAAATTGACGAAATTGCACGTGGTTTAGGTTTAGATGCTATCGGTCTAGATCGCGATGTTGCGGCACTTTCTGGTGGTCAGCGCACAAAAGTTCTACTTGCAAAACTTTTACTTGAAAAGCCAAAAGTATTATTACTAGATGAGCCGACCAACTATTTAGATGAAGAGCATATTGCATGGTTGAAAATGTATTTGAAAAACTATCCGTATGCATTTTTATTAATTTCACATGATACGGAATTTATGAATGATGTGGTCGCTGTTATTTTACAATTAGAATTCACGAAAATGACGCGCTATACAGCCACTTATGAGAAATTTATTGAACTTGCGGAAATCAACAAGCGCCAGCATATCGATGCCTATGAAAAGCAGCGAGATTTCATCAAGCAACAAGAAGATTTCATCGCAAAAAATAAAGCACGTTATTCAACGAGCGGTCGTGCTAAGTCTCGTGCAAAGCAGCTGGATCGTTTGGAGCGTATTGACCGTCCTGAAACTGCTGTAAAGCCAGAGTTTCAGTTTAAAGAAGCACGTACACCAGGTCGTTACGTTGTAGAAGCGGAAAACTTAGTTATTGGTTATGATAAAGAAAAACCGCTACTTCCACCACTATCATTCCAAATCGAGCGCGGTGAAAAAATTGCCCTTGTCGGTATGAACGGTGTCGGTAAATCAACACTATTAAAAACGATGCTCGGCAAAGTTAAACCACTAGATGGAAAAGTGATTTTAGGAGATTATTTATCCCCTTCTTACTTTGAACAAGAGGTAAAAGCAGATAAAATTACGCCGATTGATGATGTATGGAATGCGTTCCCTTCGATGGAGCAAGCCCAAGTTCGTGCAGCATTAGCAAAAGCGGGATTAAAAACGGATCATATTACCCGTCCATTAAATTCCCTTTCTGGTGGCGAACAAGCTAAAGTGCGACTATGTAAACTGCTGATGGATCCGGCGAACTGGTTACTGTTTGACGAGCCTACGAACCACTTAGATGTCGATGCAAAAGAAGAACTAAAGCGTGCAATGAAAGAATTCAAAGGCACAATCGTACTCGTATCACATGAACCTGAATTTTATGAAGGTCTTGTGACAAAAGTTTGGAACGTGCAAGACTGGTTCACAACAGGCGATACGAAAGAATTACAATAAGCTAAAAACACTCACCCTAAGACCACCATTTGCAAAAAGTGTGCAAATGGTGGTCTTTACTTATTTCAGGTAGAAGTCCCCTTTCTCATCACAATTCTGACTAAACTCATCAAATTTACAAAATTGTAATATAAAATTCTGAAACTTTTTCCTTCAATAAACGTATAAATTAGTAGGTCGATGGGTAAATATTAGTAAGGTATAACTCTCACAAAAATACCGCGAGTTACTCTATGCTTTTATGTGGAATTTCCAACAATATCTATTCCCTTACCCACTAGAAGAATTATACAAATAAGTATTGCAAACAAATTACCTTAGCAGTAAGATATATAAACAAATATCTTACCACTAAGCTATTACCAAATGAATATGGGAAAGCGAGGAAATTATTATGACAGTAACAATTTATACACAATCAAGTTGCTCTTCTTCACGAAAGGCATTGAAATGGTTAAATGAAAATAACATCTCCTATTCAGAAAAACGTACAACATCTCAACCTCTAACTTTAGCAGAGTTTAAACATATTTTAAGTATGACTGAAGACGGTACCGATGAAATTATCGCAACAAACTCGAATGACTTCAAAAATCTTGCAATTGATATCGAACAACTATCAATTCAAGAATTATATAATTTAATTCAGCAGCATCCTCGTATGTTGCGTAGTCCTATTTTACTTGATGAAAAACGCATTCAAATTGGCTATAACGAAATGGATATTCGTCGTTTCATTCCACGTAAAGTTCGTGCATTTGAATTAAATGCCTTGCAAGAGCTGGCTGTAGATTAGTGGAATTATGTGGAGTTGACAATGAATGAGTGAGCTTAAACGCGAGCAACTAGCAATACTTTTTGAGACAATGACTTCTTTGGAGCGAAGAATTGCGAATGAATGGAATCATCATAATGAGTTAGATTTTTCAAAATCGTATATTTTAATTTTAGATTTTTTAGCAATGGAAGGACCGAAACGCCCTTCTGCCATTGCAGAAAAGCTAAAAATAACGACAGGTGGCGTAACCGTTTTAACGACAAAACTGCTTCATGCAGGCTATATCGAAAAAACGCAAAACGAAACAGACCGTCGCGCTTCGCAAATTCACATTACTGAATCAGGCTTGGAAATATTAGCGCGTTCTCGTCACCATGTTGAAACACTCTTTGAGCACATTTTCGGCATGTTAACCGCAGATGAAATTAAAACACTCCGAACAATTTTTGAAAAGTGCATTTAAATTACTCTTATTAACAGAAAAAAGCCATTTGACACCGTGTCAGATGACTTTTTTTATGTTGAAAATTCAGCAAAAAAAAAAACACCACTCTTTTAAGAATGGCGTTGAATCATTAAGCTGGTAATAATGTATCTGCAAGATCGACATCTGATAGTAAAATTTCTTTTAATCGCGCTTTGGCACGGAATAAGCGTGATTTTACTGTGCCGATTGATACTTTCATTAAATCAGAAATTTCAGCAAGTGAAAATTGATCCACGTAGAAATACCACAGTGTTTTTTGATAAATCCCATCAAGCTGCCCCATTTTTTCTTGGACAATTTTTGTGATTTCCGTTTTTTCTATTTTTTCTTCTGTAGAAATCTCATTATTGGGAACCAAATCTAAAATCGGTACGTCTAATTGTTCAGGTTGATTCATCATATATTTGCTACGTCGAACATTTTTGCGATAGCGGTCGCGGAATGTGTTCATCGTAATTGTTGTGAGCCATGCTTTAACATGGTCAACACCTGCTACTGATGCTTCGTAGCGAATAACCTTTACCCAAACTTCTTGCATTAAATCTTCTGCCTCACTTTGGTTACGTGTTAACTTTAAGCATAGGTGATAAATATAACGGTTATATTCATCGTAAATGTTTGTTAATAATTCATTCATTTTAATAGCCTCCGATAGATTTTAATTTATATGAGTTAAGTTATGTTTTTATTCATGAAGTGCTGTACTTCTTAACCCTATTTTGCCAAATTTATGGCTTACACTCTATCGGATTGGCTTTCAATTTCCTTACAATACTGTAAGTTTGAATGTAATTATTTGCACTATTTTAGTCGGGTTCCCCTAATTTCGTTTCATCCATGCAACTACGACTAACTGACCCACATTGTACAGTCCTCCTACAACGTTTCTTTTACATAATGAAATAGTTCATTTAACTTCTTAAAGTCCTTTTCGAAGTTTGGTTGAATTGTGCTAATTTGCGCGAGATTGCGATGCTTTAAATAATCGCTCGCCCCGTGCAGTAAATAGCCATTCAGTTCGCATATGGCAATGATTTCTGCTATTTTCTCATGCTGTACCGTAGCAATCATCGGGTAAGTCTCCCCTACTAAAACGTGCGCAAATTCAGAGTCCCTTACATTTTCCATGCGCTTTTGTAATACAGCAAATCGTTCTGGATACGCAGTGAGCGCTTCATTTACAGCTACGACGAAATTATGTGGCAATGTAAACGGAATTTCCTTTTCTATATAATAAGGTAAATTTAAATACATCGGGACATTGCTGTTTTTCGGTGCTTCCTTACAAAAAACAAAGGATAGTCCTGCAACCGTGCCAAGTGCTTTCCCACTAACAGCAGTTGCGTAATGAAGCTCTTCCATTGAAAACGGCGTAGATCCGAATGAACTAATGCAATCTGCACAAAGCTTGACGTTAAAACGATTACATAGCTCGATTAAATCTTCTAGCGGATTTAACGTGCTGTTTGATGTTTCACCATGCACCAATAGCATGTAATGATACTTGTTTTGTTGTAGCTTTTGTTCAATCTGTTCGAGTAACAATGATTGTCCCCAGCCAAAATCCATTATTTCCACTTGTAAGCCCCACTGCTTTGCTTGATTCGCTAAGCGCGTGCCGAATTCCCCATTTACTAAAATAAGTCCCTGTTCTTCGTGAAATTCACTTTTTAACTGACCTAACATTGCCTCATTTGCAAGCGTGCCTGTCCCTACTAACGGAATCACAACATTTGTTTGTGCGAGATGTAGCAACTGTGATTTCATTTGTGTGAGATCTTGCTGAAACTTCTCTGAACGATGTGATAATGTCGAATGCTCCAGCTGCTTCTCAAGTGCCACGGGTCCTGGATAAAATATATGATTTTGCTCTCGTAGTCGCTCACGAAACCCTCTACTCGCCTCACGCGTTAACACCATCGGCAAATACAACGCCTCCTCTGTGCCAACAGGTGGTGCGAACTGACGAAAGCCCATTTGTGTATACAACTTTTCTTCACGCACAGTACCTGAAATAACACATGCACTATATCCTTTATCATAAGAATAGCGGTAAATTGCGGTTGCTAGCTTTGTAAAAACGCGGCCATTGCGATGCGCTTTTTTCACTGCAAGCAAGCGAAGTTCACATAAATACTTGCATAACGCTTCATCTAAATGCTGTTCAACGTCCCCTAATTTTTGATCCAGTGAAAAAGGGCGAACATCTCGAAATGCCACCATCCCAACAATTTCTGTATTTTTATATATGATAAGATACACGTTTTCCTCGTGAAATTTATCAACTAAACGACGCGCTGGATTTGGTTTATGTTGCGGAATTTCCTCCACAAACGTTTCATAATTTAATGCAGCAATTGCGTCAAATTCTACTTCTGTTGTTGCAATTTTACTCCAATACATCTGACTTCACTCTCTCTAGTATATTTTTACTTTGCTTCCATATGACAAGAAGAAGTGCTCCGCTCATGACCCATCCGACTTCAAATTGACTACTAATCAAAATTCCATATATTACAAATCCACTCACCATACTTAATGTCGCACTTTTTGTAATGAGCATACTGATTAAAAATCCAATTATAAATACGACGAAATGAACTGGCGAAAAAATCACCATTGCCCCAATTATTGTTGCAACCCCTTTGCCCCCTTGTCCTTTATTCCAAAATGGGTATAGATGACCGAGTACGACCGCAATGACTGCAAGAGCAATGGCTAATTCAGGCAGCTCTAACATTCGTCCAATAAGCACCACGAGTAATCCTTTTAATCCATCACCAATTGCAACAATTACAAAAGCTGATTTCCCAAGCGTTCTCCCCGCATTGCGCGCCCCTAAATTACCACTGTTTTCATTTTGTAAGTTGACGCCTTTTAACTTGGCAACGAGCGCAGCGGTAAGTACAGAACCGAGGAAATAACTTGCCATGACATATAAATAAATCATTTCTGCTCCCCCCTTACAATAATTGTACGCATAAATAGGTGTTGATTTCCATTTGTTTTTGTATTAAAGGTTGAGGATGTATATGTATACCTTTCCACAAATAGGACGAACACATTCTTCTTATGCTATACTATTTCCAATCCCGAAATAAAAGGAGGCCCTCTTAATGAGCCATTTGGAAAAATTAGATGTATACTTTGCAGAAAATCGTGACAAACATTTAGCTGAGTTGAATGAATTTTTACGTATTCCTAGTATTTCAGCCTTGTCTGAACATAAAGAAGACATGCGCACAGCTGCCAATTGGTTAGCCGACGCACTGAAAAGACTAAATATTGAAAACGTTGCCGTTGAAGAAACAGCAGGCCATCCAGTTGTTTATGGCGAATGGCTACATGCGAAAGATAAGCCAACTGTCCTATTTTACGGACATTATGATGTGCAACCGGTTGATCCATTAAATTTATGGGATTCTCCCCCATTCGAGCCAGAAATTCGTGACAATAAATTATTTGCACGTGGCTCTTCAGATGATAAAGGCCAAGTTTACATGCATTTGAAAATGATTGAAGCATTATTTGCAACAGAAGGTACATTGCCAGTAAACGTGAAATTTATTTATGAAGGCGAAGAAGAAATCGGCAGTCCTTCACTACCAAAATATACAGAAGACAATAAAGAAAAATTAGCTGCTGACTTAATTTTAATTTCGGACACAGGGCTTTATGCAAAAGGGAAACCTGCTGTATGCTACGGTTTACGTGGTTTAACAGGCGTGCAAATTGATATTCGCGGGGCTAAAGGTGACTTACACTCAGGTCTTTACGGGGGTGGCGTGCAAAATGCCATTCATGCACTGACTGAAATTCTAGCTTCATTCCGTGATGAACACGGCACGATTCAAGTAGAAGGCTTCTATGATAAGGTACTTCCCCTTTCAGAAGAGGAACGCCAAGCTTACCGTGACCTAAACTTTGATGAAGCTGCATTAAAAGAAGAAGTTGGCGTGCAGGAATTATTCGGTGAAGCTGGTTTTTCTTACTTAGAGCAAACATGGGCACGTCCTACATTAGAAATTAATGGCGTATTCGGTGGATTCTCAGGTGAAGGGATTAAAACGGTATTGCCAGCAGAAGCTGGTGCGAAAATCACTTGCCGTCTTGTGCCAGACCAAGATCCAGAAGAAATTGTAGCCCTTTTAAGAGCACATATTGAAAAGCATAAGCCTGTTGGTGTAGACGTTGTCATTTCTGAATTCGACAAAGGAAAACCGTACTTAACACCATTTGACCACCCACTTATTCAAGCAGCTGGTCGCTCTTATGAGAAAGTTTACGATGTACCAACTGCCTATATACGTGGTGGCGGCTCGATTCCAATCGTAGCAGCATTTGATGAAATTTTAAACCTACCTGTTGTATTAATGGGCTTCGGTCTTTCAAGTGAAAACTTCCATGCACCAAACGAGCACTTCCATTTAGAAAACTTCGACCAAGGCCTACGCGTACTTGGCGATTACATGTTTGAAGTCGCTTCGGTGAAACTATAACACACAGCTCGGAATTGCGTTTCACAATTCCGAGCTTTTTTTGCACAAAAAAACTCCAATGCCACTG
Organism: Solibacillus cecembensis; assembly: GCF_050272495.1. Lineage (NCBI taxonomy): Bacteria > Bacillati > Bacillota > Bacilli > Caryophanales > Caryophanaceae > Solibacillus > Solibacillus cecembensis. The sequence continues at coordinate 266,651 of NZ_JBNNMF010000002.1, forward strand.
ATGCATTGGAGTTTGATTACCTTTTTTTGCAATTAAATATATAAACATTAGGGGAGGTTATATAAGTTGTCGAACATAGCATTTTAAGGTTCATTGAGCTTAACTTATCATTATTAATGAAAGAGTAAGTTTGTCATAAAGCTGTTTCTTTAAGACCAACTTATCATAACATCATTTTCTGTCATAAAAAATAACGAGCCCCCGAATGTCACATTTTCATCACATTTTCTGTTCACAATTTCGTAAACTGTTATACAACAACTGGATATTCACCGTAATTATGGATACAGATGTTACGAATGAAAAAGAAGAAGCATTTTGACATATAAGTTCAAAATGCTTCTTCCGATATTTTATAGCGCGTTTAAGATCATTCCAACTGTTGCATATATAATGACCGTACCGAAAATCGCCATCATATGGAACAATGAGTAGGCAAACATTTTATTGGCCCATTTTTTCTGTTCTTTTTGCTTCGAGGCAGTAATACTCATCCACAGCCATACCGCACTTAAGATAAAGGATACTATTGTCAGCCCTAAGCTTAAAGGTAAAAATAAGAAGCTCGATAAAATAAGTAATACTAAGTAAATATTAGATTGAATATACGTGCGCTTTTCCCCTTTTGCTACTGGGAGCATCGGGATATTAGCAGCTGCATAATCCTCTTTTTTGCGAATTGCAATCGCATAAAAGTGTGGCATTTGCCAAATAACCATAATTAAAAATAATGCCCAAGCAGCTGGATGCCAAATATCTGGCGCTACTGCAGCCCATCCAATCAACGGCGGCATTGCACCTGAAATACTTCCTACTTCCGTATTCCATATCGTTTTTCTTTTCGTCCACATTGTGTATGGAACGACATAGAAAAACACACCTAAAAGTCCTAAAATACCTGCTAACGGAGAAGCCAAAATCAGTAAAACTGTACCACTTACAAGCAATAAAATAGCAGTAATTAATACTGTTTTTACAGATAATTCTCCCGTTACGGTAGGACGAGTTTTCGTTCGTAACATGATTTGATCAATATCTCTATCATAGATATTATTAAACGCACCCGCCGCCGCAATGACTGCCGCTGAACCAAGCGTCGCAAAAATAATGGTTGGAATTTGTTCAACAAAATTTAATTCGTATGTGTAAAGTGCAAGCATGAGTGCCGCGATCATTGGGATTAAATTTGATTTAATAATGCCCGTTTTCACGGCTTGAGCCCACAACTGTTTCTTCGATTGCGTTTGCATTTTTTCTATCCTACTTCCTCAATTAGTCACTTTGTCTAGTATACCTTATAGTCATCACAAACGGCTAACATCCGAGCTTATTTTCTTTTATTTGACACATGTCTTTTAGGAAGTAGTCTTTTGGGGAGCATACTGTTAGCAATACTTGGTTAAAATATTTACAGATTAACCAATCCTTCAGCATTAAATAATTAAATATCTTGGTCGAAAAATCGCCAGACTACTTGTTCAATATAGCCCTGCGTACCGTTAAGTGCGCTTTTTCTTTTTCGACCTTACACCGTCCTTTTTTATTTAACAATATTTTGGAATTTTTAATTCCTCTCCAACATCCTTTTCTCTTTATAAACAAAAGTACCCCATCAGATGGATGTTATCTGATAAGGTACTTCTTAATGAACTGACTAGTCTTCTTAATAGACTTTAAATGGATAGAAATGCGGTTAAATTTGCATGTATTCTTCCTTATATCAATAGATAAATCAAAGTTCTCAAAGATAACTTACAAACTACCAAACGTATTATCTATGGCAGAAATAGTTTTGGGATTTTACAAAATAAACCATTTCAAAAAAATCCTTTAACTTTCAACTAACAGAAGATAGAACCTATTTAATGCCTACTTTATCAATATTGTTAGCGTATTTAACATATTCACGCAACATTTCATAATCATCTTTCGATACTTTAAATTCATTTGCATAATAAAGTGATGGATTATTAATTTCACTTCTTTTGAATTTTACCCAGAATTCTATAAAGCCTTCTATTAACTTTAGATATTTCTTTATATCCATAAAGTGTTCCTTAAATTCTGCATTTAATTTAATTTCAGTAAAATCTCCATTATTTAAAAATTCTTCCCATACACTCTCAATATTTGTATTTGAATTTCTTTCTAGTTGTTTATAACATTCCGAATAAAAAATACAACTTAACAAATGATATCTTCCACTTGTTGCCATTGCATATATCCTCTGCCTTCGCTTTTCAACCTCATTATCATCTGACTGGTTTTCTAAAATATATTCTCCTAATAAATCTTCAACTTTTAATTTCTTTCTCTCAGTTTTGAATATTGCATTTGAGTGTTCTTCCATTAAAGATTCTATTTCCATTATATCATTTACAAAGGAATAATTTTCATTAAACTGCTTGATATAAACTTCTCTTTGATTAGTATATGTACTTAATAATATTTTTGGTTTAAATATAGTTTTGTCCTTTAATATGATTTCTTCATTTACGTCGAAATCTAATCCATCATTATTATTCTTGGTTTCTGCCAATAAATTATCTAATTTAATATTTCTAATTGCAGATGGATTTTTCCCTAAAATCGCTTTAAGTACTTTTACCAATTTACTTAAATCATAATGTCGATCAGGAATAGAATGTATTTCCCCTCTTCGAATAATAAAAAATTTATCAAGTTCATTTATTCCCTTATTATTTTGACTTTGATAAAATTCATTTATGCTTAAGACAAATGAAGAAACTAGAGCTATATCTTGTCCTTTAATCGGCTTTTGTCTATTCAAGGCAACCGATACTTTATTGATAAACTTTCTATTTTCACTTTCATTTAATTTGTCATCATAAGTAATTATTTTTAAAATTACTTTTGCCGACGACTTTGCCTTATCTTTTAATTCCCTAGTATCTTCAGATTCTTTACCATATGAATTTTCATCTAATAAAAATGAACTGGCTGCAGTAATTGTTTGTGCCCCATTAATGATAGAAATTTTTAACTCCTTTTCTTTACTATAAATATTCTCTAAGATTAATTTATTATATTTGCTTTTATTGATGGAGCTTTTCGGTAAAATCAATGTAATCCCATTATTTAAAAACCAAAAATCTTCCGGATTATTTCTTAATGTATTTTGAATCTCTGAATTAACCCCCAACACGTCATCTATACCTATACGTAAATTCGCTTTAAATATATCTTCGCCTGTCTGTTCATATAATTTTATTAAATCAATTAAATTTGCAGTATACACTGCTCCTTCTCTACTTGATTCAATTTTGATATCAGAATTATCCTTACTATAATTAGCAACTCTTATTCGATCTGTTATCCCAATAGCAGGTTTACAATCTATCTCAGGTATAAATGCTGTTGCAACTTCAATAATCAATCGTCCATATTTAATGTTTATGGAACACCTCTCCATAATTAACTTTTTTAAGTTTTTATCAAATTCACTTTTCAATAAAATAATTTTTTCTTTTACGGATTTCGTGATGATTAATAGATAAAACTCCGTAGATTCATCAATATCCTCGTTATAGCTAAGTATAATTTCACTAAGTAAGTCATTAATTTTATATCTGGTATTTAATAACATACCTATAATAAGTTGATTTTCTTTAAACTCGGAAAATAAAATTTTATCCCACCCATTATTGATTATCTCTCTATTTCCTATTGATTTTTCAAAGTCTATGTTATACTTTTCTTTAAAATTATCAATTCTATTTCGTATAATTTTTGCTTGTTCAATATTTATAACCACTATTCAATTTCCCCCTTATTTTATAATTCAAGAACAACTTCATCTATAGAAAAAAATTCGGCACTGCTCTCTTCTCTAAATAATTCATATAATTCATAAATATATTTATTATGTGTTTCTATCTGTTTATCTAATTCAGTTTTATACTCATTTCTAATTTCTATATTTCCATCTAAAAATTCTTGAAAATCCTTCTTAAAATTCATTAACAAACAAAATATATCATCGAATCCTTCAGCTAATTCATTTCCTTCGACAGAGTCGGATATTAATCCCACCACTTTTATTTCAATTTGCAATCGAACACTTTCAAAAGCTAAAATTATTTCATTAATTATATTAAATGTCGGGCTTTTTAAATGCTTTGCTTTCTTTTTAATTACTTCAACATAATTTGAAGCTTCTGGATACATTGATCCCATATGTATTCCGAACATAATTTCTAAGTTTTTTCTTAACGTTCCCTTACTTTCTCTATCAATCTTTATTGTTACCTTATATTCTTTTGGTATCTCACAAAATTCATTCCCATAAAATAATATAAAAGCACCTTGTTGAGCTATTATTCTTTTATTTTTACTTACATGATCTACTAATTTATGATTTTTAGAAAACAACTGATTCTTTCTGAGAGGAGAATCATCCTCTAATAAGTTTGCAAACAAATCATTTACATGTTTAGAAGAGGGCGAGTACATTTCTTTAATTTTATATATATAGACAAAACCATCTTCCTTATCATGAAGATTTCCTTTCTCTGTATAATGTGGAGTAATTGCAAAAAATAGTGCAACAAGTGCGTTATAAGTCACATCTAATAATCTACTTGGAAATCCCCCATGTTGAGCATCTACAGCTAATTCAAATGCAGAGTCTGTAGATGATAATCCCTGGGATTTCATGCTATTCAGTATATTCATTTCAAAATTATTAAGTTTATTTAAATGTTCTTCTCGAAATAGATTTGGCATACAAGGTCTAAGGTATTTCTTCCCTTCTCCACGATATACAATAATAGTATCCTCTTGTTCTATACAGCTTATTTTAGAAATTTGTTCGATATATTGGTCTAAAGATGTTATAGATTTCACCATTTATTATCTCCTTCATAATCTCCATTTAGCACTTCAAAATATTCCGAAAATACAACCTTTAATTCATTATCTCACTTATTAAAATTTAATGTACCCCTATTATTTTTTTTAAAAAAACATCTTCTTTCACTAAGTATAATTCCACACTATCCATATCTTGTTCCCAAAAGTGATTTGGATGAATCAGAAAAGATTAACCATTTTCTTAACATCCAAATCCAAATATGGAATTTTCCGTTCTATTCAACAGCCTAGTACAACTTACCAAACATTTTTAAAACAGATGCGATATAGCATTGATTAAAATCTCGAATTGTGTCATATGAAAGCATTCTAGTAACTTTTCGTTTAGAAATTGTTTTTCACTTTTTATATTTATTGTATATTTCAAGATGTTTCATCAATTGAATAATATGTAAAATATTATTCGGAAAGCTATCAAATAAAAGCGAATGGAAATAATCTATTAAAGATTTAACAATCTTTATATAACTCTCTAAATATAAAAAAATGTATCAAACTCTTTCTGACCATCTTCATCATTTCTTTTTTGATAAATTATTTTCATCCCTAATAAGCATATAACAGTACTGTATTGTATTGTATAAAGATAAAACTCAGGTTACTTTAGTTAATTTTCCCAGTTAATTTGAATCATTATTATTTTTTAATTTGTTGAATCCTGTCATATTATTTTTTCAACCCTTCAATAATATTCTTTAGTAAGTAAAAAGATATTAAAATTTGGCTCGAAACAGGTTTTGGAAATTCTTTAACTTCTATATATTTTTCTTCAAAGTTATCCAAAAAGTCTTTAATGGCTATTAACAATTCATCTGGACCAATTAAGTCTTTTCTCTGCTCATTTGTCATACAGTAATTACGTTGTAAGTTTTCATAACTCATTATTTTATTTCTATACAATTCTATAAACTTTCCCACTCGAATTGGTTTATCTTCAAATAAATTTTGTGGGATATTAATTTCCCCAAAAACTTTTGCATTTTTCCCTTGAGAATGATGTATTTTTACTTCCCAGCTTAAAACTCCATTTTCAAAGTTATTATTTAATCCTACTCTGTAAGCATTTTTTATGAGATATGGTACATGATAGCTATACTTTGCATCTACCTTTTTTTCTTTTTCAATTTTTAATTCAAAAATTTCTCCATTCAAATTAGTGAAATTAACTTCATTATTCGGTGAATCATCGAATATTTTAGTTGTTGAAAATCGATCTTCTATTACAACATTATGATTTTTTATTGCATCTTCTCTAATAGCCTTTGCAATCTCATATGCAAACTTTGGTGCTACAGCGTTGCCAACCATTCTATATTTTGTAGAATCACTCACTCCATAAAATCTAAAATCAATAGGAAAAGACATCAATGTTGCAGCTTCTCTAATTGTTGGATAACGATATCTATGGACTTCGTTTCCTAATTTAAATATCATGGATTCTCTAGAAGAGGCTGACATTGTCGCCATAATAGTTCTAGCTGGTTTCTCTTCATTTTCTGGAAATGACATTTGTCCCATATAGCCCTTATCCTTTTTTTGGCGTTCTGCCTTTTTCCATTCAAATTCAGGGATTTCCTTAATATAATGATGATCCGCTAAATCACATGTAGGAATTTCAAAATTATATACGGGGTCACTTACATTATTTATATTTGTTCTATATCCTTGCGGATTAGGTGGTCCTAATACTTTTAATATAGTTCCTAAGTTTAAAACTTCAACTTTCTTAATAATTGGATAGATTTCTGGAAAAGATCCACAAACATATCTTTTACGATTCGTTGGAACACCAAAATCTTTCATATTATATATATTATTTTCCCTATTTAATTTTAATACAAAATCTCCACCTAGAGCAGGCCACTCTAAATCTTCGGCAGTATAACTATCTAACAAATACTTACTAGAATTAACTACATTCTCCATTACCCAATATTTTAATTCTGAATTATCCTTTACCATTTTTCTCGCTACAATCCTTAGGAACGCATTAATTAATTTAACACCTAAAGTTTTATCTGCTTTACCAGACTTATTTGAATTAGAGAATGCTACACATGGTGGCGAACCAATAATTATCTCTGAATCAGGTATCGCTTCTTCAAATTCCTCATCATCTAGCATGGAAATTGTATAAATATCACCCCTTACTGCAGGATTAGTCCCAAATCCATGGTTTTGATTATGTGTAATAATTGCTGGTTCCCAAATATCATATGCTTTAATTATCTCAAATCCCGCTCGTTCAAATCCTTCTGAAAATCCACCGGCCCCACAAAATAAATCTACAACTCTCAATTTCTTTTACTCCTTTTATTTAAACAACTTCACAATTAAGAACGTGCGTTTCTTTTTTAACTTCACATTATACTATAATAATACAGAAAATACGCTGATATATCCTTATAAATTTAATCCAATTACACTAAATACATCAACTTTTCATTCCACCTTATACTCACAAGCCAACTTAATAGAAGTCCAGCCCTTCGCCTGCCCTCCGCTAAATTTCACACGTAGTTTTAAATACTCTTCTCCATTATTCCATTCCACAAATGTATTAATGGGTGTCGGAGTTTGTGGGGATATTTTAATTTGTGTATCAATTTGATTGTGTTCGAAATACGTACTGCTTTGTTCGCTATAAAATGTAACGACTGTCACCGCTTTTCCTAACAATGCCTCTAAGCCCTTTTTTAAATTAGCTTGCGGTGCTTGCTCTAACTGCTCTCCTAGTGACTTGGAAATTTCACTAATACTCTCTTGATGTGTGAGTGTACCTGCTTCAAATTGCTTTTTAACACGATCAGTATCAATTGTTAGTGAACCAATTCCAAAAAACGTTGGACCTAGAATTGTCCCTGCACCTGGGTTTTTCATCGTAATCCAATTTCCTCGTTTTGAAGCTGCTTTTAATGAAAAATCCTCACTAATCGTTTTTCCATTGGATTTCACACTCAATTGAATATCTGCAGTATCTAAACGGTTTTTCAAATAACTTTGTGGTACCAATTGAATGCTTTCAACTTCAAAAGTACCGTGTTTCTTAATTAAATACTGTTCAATTTCCGTGACAGCTGTTTGTGCCGCATCGTTTAAATAAGTTACTGTTTCTTCTTTTACTTTTGGCGAATATGTTTCAAACATTGTATAATATACCTGACTATCTACTTGATAAATTTGAGGATAATTTTCAATAAATGCCGCGTAAATTATCGCTTCATTGCATTTGCCAATTGCATTTTTATCATTACCTATAACTGTTTCTGGATGATGGTTAAGCAACTTTTGGAATTTTGTTAATGACTTCTTATTTACTAATTCACGCTTATTTTCTAAAGGGAATTCATCATAGCTAGTTGCCAATTTTAGTGAAGATTCCGGCGAACTTTCAAATTTCAGGCGCAATGTTAATGCTGATTGTCCCATACGGATTCCTACTGTGTCATTGCCCTTCTTATATATTTGAATCTCGTCTAGTTGAGCAGTGGGTTGCCATTCTTCAACGATAGAACCGGCACTCCCATCTAAATAACGTGTTATAATATTCGTACTATCCAGTAACATAAGATCGCGATATCCCGCCGACAAGCCTTCTGCAAAAGTAACACTCTGTTGCTGAAGTAGTTCAAATAACTTTTCCCGTAAATTAAATAACAAACTTGTTCGAAATGGATTTATTTCTTTATTAAAAGAAGGATACATTTGGTTTACTTTCTTTTTTAGAATTGTTACTGAATCATATTCATTTAACTCTTCTTTTACTGCCACAATACTTTGTAAAAACAATTTATATTCTCGTTCTAAAAACAAATTAAACTGATCTTGAATATGCCCTGAACGGAAATATTTAGCTAAGAAGCTTTTCGCGCCAGGATTTTTCGGTTGAATTTTACCAGTACTCTTTAATGAAAATAAATTAACCTTAATGACTTCACCAGTTGTCATAGTAATTTTTAAATCAGGCTCTTCGTCAGGATTTGGCAATTCATATTTCATAATGACCTTTTCAATATTTGGGTATTTCCCCATTATATAATTTACTGTTTTTTGAATGGGTTCACTGTAATTAGAATTACTTTCACAATCCAATTGTTTTCTTAAAGCTTCATATACATTTAATAAATGCTGTTTACCGTTCTTACTTGGTTTCCCCATTTTCCCACCTCATTCATCTCTATTCTATCGCATTTCACCATAATTTTTCCTAATTTCCTTCCAAATTTAATTACTGGCCTTTTAAAGCTGCTTTTGTTATACTAAGAAAAGTTATAGGAGGTTTTGAACGTGACAAGTGAATTAACAATTAAGCTTGAACAGAAAGGTAGAGCAAAGTATAAGCCGGCCTCTGATTACAAGATTGAAGATGTACAAAAAGTATTACTTCAAAAAATTATTGAAGAAAACAGTAAAATTCCAGATGTAAATATAGACTCTGATTATTTAGCAAATATCCAATATCAACAAAATAAAGTTAACGTACTTTCTTTATTCTCTGGCTGCGGAGGCTTAGACTTGGGCTTTGAATTAGCAGGATTAGCTGCAGTTATCGGCGAAGATGCTGCAATGGCTGCTTTCGCAAATCGGGATACGTTTGATGCGGTACGTGAAAATAGTATTTTCCATACAATTTATACGAACGACTTGTTTAATGAAGCGAACGAATCTTATGCGATGAACTTTCCACGCGATCATTTTCAGCATGGGATTGATATTCGCAAAGTGAGAAATTTCCCTAAGTCGGACTTAGTAATTGGTGGGTTCCCATGCCCAGGATATAGCGTCGGAGGCCCTAGATTAATTGACGATGAGCGCAACTTCCTCTATCTCCACTTCATCCGCGCCATCACCCAAGCAAAGCCAGCAATCTTTATTGCCGAAAATGTAAAAGGCATGCTGACGCTTGGAAAAGGTGAGGTAATTCGTCAAATTACGGATGATTTTTCAGCAGCAGGCTATCGAGTGCAATATCAGCTACTTAATTCGCGTGACTATGGTGTGCCACAATTAAGAGAGCGTGTGTTTATTGTAGGTGTGCGAAATGATATTGCATTTGACTATCATTATCCGCAAGCGACACACGGTGGCAATTTACAGCCATTTGTCACATTGAACGATGCAATTGGAGACTTAAAAGATTATCCAGGTCCCCTCTATACTGGATCATACTCAAGTATGTACATGTCACGAAATCGAAAAAAACGATGGGATGAGCAAAGTTTTACAATCCAAGCTTCTGGACGACAAGCCCCGCTTCACCCAGGCGGATTACCGATGGAGCATATCGGAACAGATCAATGGCAGTTCCCGAATGGCGAGGCGCATCATCGTAGATTATCTGTGAAAGAAATTGCACGTATTCAAACATTCCCTGATTGGTTTACATTTAGTGATGGTGGCAATTTAGACGCCTCTGAAAATAGCCGTGTAGATAAACAGTACAAGCAAATCGGCAATGCCGTTCCCGTGTTGCTCGCAAAAGCGGTTGCCACACCAATTGCACAGTGGGCGGTTACTTATTTACAGCAACGCGAACAACAAAACTCGCAACAGTTGATGTTATTTTAATTTACAAAAAACGAATTAGCCCCGTGCTAATTCGTTTTTTATTTTCCCTCTCACATTCCTTCGCCCCTCGAAAAACCTGCTCCAAAAATGCTATAATCCAATTAATAACTTTTCCACTCAACTACATGACATGTATCTTGCACTTTAGATTTGCGCGATACATACAGAAAGGAAACTATATGCTTACAAGATTTTTTACATACTACAAACCGCATAAGCGCTTGTTTATCATCGACTTTTCGAGTGCGATTGTTGTGGCGATTTTAGACCTTTTATTCCCGATGGCGGTGCAATGGTTTATCGATGATTTGCTGCCCACGAACGATTGGGACTCGATTGTGAAGATTAGTATTTTACTGCTTATTACGTACATTATTAGTACAGGATTGAACTTTGTCGTGAACTATTTAGGGCATAAACTGGGGACGAATATTGAAACGGATATGCGTCAGCAGCTGTTCAATCATGTGCAACGTCAGCCGTTCACGTTTTTTGACAATACGAAAACCGGGCATTTAATGAGTCGCATTACGAATGATTTATTTGATATTGGTGAATTCGCACATCATGGACCTGAGGATTTGTTCATTGCGGTGATGACCTTTATTGGGGCATTTACGATTATGTTCAATATCAATTCGACACTGGCGCTCATTCTACTCATTATGGTGCCTTTCCTTATTATTGTGATGTATATGAGCAATAAGCGTATGAAAAAGGGTTGGACAGTCATGTATAGTGAAATTGCCAACGTGAATGGACGCGTTGAGGATAGTTTTTCGGGCATTCGCGTCGTGAAATCATTTACGAATGAGGAGTTTGAAAAAGAGCGTTTTAAATCGCAAAATTCCTTGTTCCGTAAGGCGAAACTTTATGCGTATAAAGTAATGGCAGGCACGCATTCAAGCATTTATATCGTGACACGTTTAATGACGTTGACAGTGCTCGTTGTCGGAGCTTGGCTATCATATCAAAATCAATTGTCTTACGGGGAATTTGTTAGTTTCGTACTATATACGAATGTATTAATTAAGCCCATTGATAAAATTAGTGCCCTACTTGAAATGTATCCGAAAGGGATGGCGGGCTTTAAACGTTTTTGTGATTTACTTGATCAGGAGCCATCGATTGTGGACCGCCCGAATGCACTTGCAGTGGATCAATTAAATGGCGATATAGAATTTAAAAACGTCAACTTCAACTACGCAGATAGTAAGCAAGTACTTAAGGATATGTCATTTAAAGTGCCTGCTGGGAAAACAGTCGCATTTGTTGGACCATCGGGGTCAGGGAAAACAACGATTAGTGCGTTAATTCCCCGCTTCTATGATGTGACGGATGGCGAGATTACGATTGATGGAAACGACATTCGTGACCTTACTCAACAATCACTTCGTCAGCAAATAGGTACCGTACAGCAGGATGTATTCTTATTTACGGGTACGGTTCGTGAAAACATCGGATACGGCAATCTCGAAGCAAGTTTTGAGGAAATTTTGCAAGCTGCGGAAAAAGCGAATTTACTTGAATTTATCGAGCAGTTGCCGGATGGATTTGAAACAGAAATTGGTGAACGTGGACTTAAATTATCTGGTGGGCAAAAACAACGTCTTGCTATTGCACGAATGTTCTTGAAGAATCCGCCGATTTTAATATTGGATGAAGCGACATCTGCCCTTGATACGGCAACGGAGCGCATTATTCAGCAGTCACTCAGCGATTTGGCAAAAGACCGCACAACTGTTATTATTGCGCACCGTTTAGCAACGATTCGTGATGCAGATTATATTTTCGTTGTAACGCCGAATGGCATTGAAGAGCAAGGCACATATGAGGAATTGTTAAAGAAAGACGGAATATTCGCTGGGCTGCATCATGCTTAGCTTTTAAATGAAGGAAGGCTCGTTCCATAGATGACAGTTGTTCATTGCAATGGAATGAGCTTTCTTATTATAAAATTGCAGCCGTTATAGCAAGTTCATGAATATTAGAATTATGATTCGATAAGTATTACTCTGAAATAATGAAATCGGGGAAATGATATGCGGATTTTTCTTAGACTCGCAATAATTTTGATAATCGGAATTCTTTTATTAACACAAATAAGCTCATCTTCTAGTACAGAGTTTTTGCTTATTTTAATAAGTGTTGGCATTGTTGCTTCATTTGTTGGAACATTAGCTGGTGGTGGCGGATTAATTACATTGCCTGCTATGATGCTTCTTGGCATTCCGATTCAATTTAGTATTGCCACAAACAAATTTTCATCTGGAATTGCTTCATTATCTAGTTTATTTGTTTTATTGAAGGCTAGAGAATTGAAATGGGAAGTAATCAAGAAATACATCGTGTTTTCAATAGTTGGCGGTGGCATCGGGGCATTCGTGACGTCTTCCATACCTGAAAGTTGGCTGAATTCGATTGCGTTATTTTTACTTTTATTTGCTTTAGGTCTTTCCCTAAAAAGTAATAAATGGTATAGCGCAGCTTCAAATCAAACTGAAGATAGTAAAGATCCCGCACGCATTTCCATTGTTTCTTTTTTTATCGGAATTTATGACGGTGGATTTGGTCCAGGCTCCTCTTCATTTAGTATTTTATACTTCTTAAAATCAGGCTTTACATATGTTAAAGCAACACAGATGAGTCGAGTGTTGAATTTTGGTAGTTGTTTAGGCGCTTTTATCGTTTTTTATCAAACCGGCTTCCTACAATGGGATTATGCGATTGCTTTAGCTACTGGATCAATTATTGGTACACAGCTTGCTTTACTCATCGTAGCAAAAATTCCTTTACGATTTGCGAAAGGGCTATTAACTATTATTCTACTATTATTAATTGGTCAAGTTGCTTTGGAAGTTTTCTAGTTTGTTTATACAATTTAATATTACTACGAATTGCATTACATACAATAAATCAAACTCCCATGCTATACTACTAAAACAATCACGAAAAGGAGCGATTATAATGAACGGGAAAAATCGTAGCGATGTGTTTGCAGGCTTGCAAGTCGACATCGTACTTAAACAAGATCAACGAACAGGTAAAAAGACACGCGGTATAGTGAAGGATTTACTAACAAATAGTAGTTCACATCCGCATGGCATTAAGGTCCGCTTAACAGATGGACAAGTCGGACGCGTGTGCCAAACGTATCCGAAGTAAAGTAGCCTACTCATTTTACCTTTTAATTTTTATCTAAAGAGCGTTGGTACCCATGGTGGACGGTTTTCTCACATGGTAAATCGCTCTTTATTTTTTTGCACGATCTCAATTCAACGTCACTTAAATATATTTTCTTTTCTTCTATTTCTGTAATTTCCCTCTACTACTTTGACTCAGTAAGTACAAATAATTTCGATTAAATAAAAAAACGCACCCGCAAAGTCAAACGGGTACGTTGCTTACTATTCTTATAAAACCTTCTCTAAAAATTCTTTCGCACGCGCTGATTTTGGCGCTGAGAAGAATTCCTCTGGTGGTGCGTCTTCTACTAATATGCCCCCGTCTAAAAATAGCACACGGTCTGCTACTTCTTTTGCGAAGCCCATTTCATGCGTAACAATTAACATCGTCATGCCTGATTCAGCAAGAGATTTCATTACTTCTAAAACCTCTTTTACCATTTCTGGATCGAGCGCTGATGTTGGCTCATCGAATAAAATCGCCGTTGGATTCATTGCTAGTGCACGCGCAATCGCAACACGCTGTTTTTGTCCGCCTGATAAGCGGTTCGGAAACTCATGTCTTTTTTCGAAAAGACCCACCTTCGTTAATAGCTCTTCGCCTAACTTCGCTGCTTGTTCTTTTGTCACGCCTTTTACGTTAATTGGTGCATACGTTAAGTTTTCTAAAACGGTTTTGTGCGGAAATAGATGGAAGTGTTGGAACACCATCCCTAAATTTTCACGCATCTTCATCACGTTTTTATCAGTAATTTCAACGCCTCCAATAGAAATGATACCTGCTGTTGGTTCTTCTAAACGGTTAATACAGCGTAAAAATGTTGATTTACCCGAGCCTGATGGTCCGATGATTGCGATTACTTCTTTTTCTTTAATTTCTGTTGATATACCTTTAAGTACTTCATTTTTACCGTATGATTTTTTTAGATTATCAATTTTAATCACTACGTCTCATCCTCTTTTCTAGCATTTGGCCAAGGAATGATAATACTAATGTCATTACATAATAGATTAAACCGGCAATTAGTAGCGGCTCTAAATATGTGAATGTTGAACCACCAACTACGTACGCGCGGCGCATAATATCCATAGCTCCTATTACCGTTACGATTGCCGATTCTTTATTTAATGTAATGAATTCATTCATTAACGATGGTAATATATTTTTCATTGCTTGCGGTAGAATAATGTCTTTCATCATTTTAGAATACGGAATACCTAGTGCTTTTGCGGCTTCCATTTGCCCTTTGTCGACTGCATTTATGCCTGCACGAATAATTTCAGAAATATAAGCACCTGAATTTAATCCAAATGCGATGATTGCGGCAGGGATGGCCTGAATTTGAATGTCGAATACTTGTGGTACTGCATAGTAAATTAGCATTAATTGTAATACTAATGGTGTCCCACGGAAAATTGACGTGTAAAATGCGGCAAACCAGCGTAATGGTTTTATATTCCCAATTTTACATAGCGCTAAAAGTATACCTAAAATTAATCCCAAGATTGTTGCTCCAACAACGATCTGTAGTGTAACGCCTATTCCTTCTAAAATATAAGGAATAGAGGGCACGATTTTTTCAAAGTTGAACATCGTAGCCCTCCTTTCTCTGAATTTCTTATTTACTTACTCTCCTAAAAAAGTTAGAAACGTCACCCAGCTTATTCGCTGAATGACGCCCCAATGATATTTATTCTACAACAAACCATTTTGCTTTCAGTTCATCAATTGTGCCATCCGCTACTAATTCTTCGATCACTTTATCGAATTCAGCTTTAAGTGGACTACCCTCTTGGAACACTGCTGCTTTGAAATCTGGCTCTTCCACTTCGATAGGGAATGCTGCTAAATCATCATTGTTTGCTAAGTAGTTTTCAGCAACGATGTTTTCGATAACAGCTGCATCAAAACGACCTGTTTTTAATTCTTGTACTAGCTCAGGGATTAGGTTACGGCTTTCTACTTTGAAACCATGTTCTTCAGCAAATTCTTTTGCTAAATCTTCTTGAATTGAAGAAACTTGAGCGCCAACTAGACCACCTTTTACGTCTGCAAGCTCTTTATAATTTTTTTCTTTATCAAATATTAAATATTGTTCTGTTTCATAATATGGGATTGAGAAATCTACTACTTCTTCACGTTCAGGTGTTGGTGTCATACCAGAAAGTACGATGTCGAATTTTTTCGCTTGTAATGCTGTGATTAAGCTGTTGAAATCCATGTTTTCTACTTTAATTTCATAGCCTAATTTTTCACCGATAGTCTTTGCAAGGTCGATATCGAAACCAATAATTTCATCACTTGTCGCTGTTTCTACATACTCAAATGGTGCGTAGTCAGCAGATGTACCCATTACTAAAACTTTTTTATCTTCTGTATTTGTATCTGTCGGACCTTCACTACCTGATGTTGTATCTTTTTTATCAGATGCGCCGCACGCTGCAAGTACTGTGACAACCAATGTCATAAGTAATGCTAATAACCATTTTTTATTCATATTTTCCATCTCCTATTAATGTTGTAAGTAACGCTGGATTGCTCTTTCTAACATTTGTAAGCCATCGTCAATTTGTTCTTTTGTAATTGTAAGTGGTGGAATCATTCGAATCACTTCGCCCTCATTCCCACATAGGTAGAATAGTACGCCTTCTTCAAGCGCGTAATCTAATATTTGTCCTACTGCTTTACCATCTACTTCACCCGTTTCCGGATTTGACAGCTCAATGCCGATCATTAAACCTGCTGAACGCACATCGCTAATGATACTGTATTTTTCTTTCATTTTAAGAAGCTGTTCGCGGGCATAAGCTCCCACTACACGAGAATTTTCAACTAAATTTTCCTCGTGTAAAACTTCTAACGTTGTCAATGCAACAGAACACGCAATTGGATTCCCTCCAAAAGTCGTACCATGTGAACCGATTGGCCATTTTTTCATTAATTCTTTTGAAGCAACGGTTGCACTAAGCGGTAAGCCTGATGCAATCCCTTTTGCAATTGCCATAATGTCTGGCGTCACATCGAAGTATTGCGCAGCGAACCATTCACCAGTTCGACCGAAGCCCGTTTGAACCTCATCAAAAATTAATAAAATTCCGTGTTCATCACAAATTTCACGAATCTTTTTCACCCATGCTTTTGGTGGAATGATGTAGCCACCTTCGCCAAGTATTGGCTCTAAAATAACAGCCGCTACTTCTTCTGGTGTTACTTGATGTTTGAATAACTTTTTAAAATCTTTTTCAAGCTGCGCTACACAGTATGTATCAATATCTTCACCGGTTGGTACGCCTTTTACATCAGCATACGGAATTTGATATGAAAGATGTGATGGTTGTAAAAATTTTCGGTATTTACTTTTTGATGTTGTTACACCAAGTGCCCCCATTGAACGACCGTGGAAACAGCCTGTAAATGAAATCACATATGGTCGTTCCGTAACAAATTTTGCTAATTTTAATGAGCCCTCGATCGCTTCTGTTCCACTATTGGCGAAGAAGAAACACCCTAAATCACCAGGCAACACTTCACCTAGCTGCTCTGATAATTTTAAAATTGATTCGTACATAATCACGCCTGATGGTCCATGTACTAACTGATCCGCTGCCGCCTTAATACTTTGTACAATTTTCGGATGACGGTGACCTGTATTTGTAACAGCAATTCCTGAAGTGAAATCTAAGTATTTACGACCATCTGCCCCGTAATAGTAACATCCTTCTTCTTTAACCACTGGAAGGTTTGGGTGATCCTTTGCCATACTTGGCGCTAAATAGTCGCCCATTTCCTTGTATAAATCTAACCAATCCGACATTTTATAGTACCTCGCAATGCTTTTTTAATATTTCTTGCGATTTAAAGTTTCCCTCTAAACCACAACTTAGTGTTATCTCATTCTAATCTCTATTGCATAATTATGCAAGAATTAATTATTCTGAAAAGCTAGATTAAATTTCTCAATAAATAGAACTAAATGTTCGTCTTCCTTATTATTTAGCATAGAAAAGAGCTTCTATTATTCTCACTTCACACAAGGAAGTATTAGTGCATTTAATCATATTTTTACAATTGGTAAGCCTATACAACTACATTTTTCATCGTATATACTTTTCCCGCGGACATTTCACTTCTTGATAACTTTTGATACCCATTTTATGCATGTAGAAATCCTTTAATTACAAATCCTATAACACCCTATATTAGCAAAGTAATTGAGCGAACTTTTAAATACAACTACACTGTAGTTTGTAAGTGAACCTGTATACAGGTGAATTTTAATACAAGTTAATACATATCCAATCACAACGGAAACAAGTTAAAACTCACTATTTAACGCTATACTTATGAATCTATCCATGTTAGTTAATTCGCAGTTTTCGAAATATTTTATTCACCTTTAAACCAATTTATATCGACACTGGGAATTTTTATAACGGGCATAAAGCTATTCCTAAAGAACATTAAATGAGAGTCTTTAGCATCCATTTAAAAGCAAATAAAACAAGCGTAATATACAATCCCGCTTGTTTTTGACCGTTAAAATTATAATAAATAACCGCACCTAAACGTCCATACTACATGACGTTAGGTTACGGCTATTTTTTAAAGTTTATTTTCAAACTGCGCTTCGGTTTTCGCTTGAACTTCCTCGAGTGTCACGCCATCCTGTAATTCCACTAACTGCATACGTCTATCTTTAAAATCAAACACGGCTAAATCTGTAATAAGGCGATGGACGACGCCTTTTCCTGTCAATGGCAATGTGCAGGCAGGCTTTACTTTAGATTCACCGTATTTATTCGTGTGCTCCATAATAACGATCACTTTTTTCGCACCAACGACTAAATCCATTGCACCACCCATACCTTTGACAACTTTCCCTGGGATCATCCAGTTCGCGAGGTCACCTGTTTCAGATACTTCCATGCCTCCTAAAATGGCCACATCTATATGACCACCACGGATCATGGCAAAACTTTCTGCACTATCAAAATAGGCTGCTCCTGCTCGCGCTGTTACCGTTTCTTTTCCGGCATTAATAAGATCTGCATCGACTTCATCTTCTGTCGGGTAAGGTCCAATTCCTAGCATCCCATTTTCGGATTGCAGCATGACATCGTATTGTGCAGGAATTTCATTGGCTATTAACGTTGGCATCCCAATTCCTAAATTGACATACATACCGTCCTCAATTTCTTTTACAGCACGGCGTATAATTGTTAGACGAGTATCCATCATGCTTCCTCCCTTACGATGCGACGTTCAATACGCTTTTCATATGATTGACTATGAACAATACGCTGTACATAAATACCTGGCAAATGAATTTCATCTGGCTCAAGCTCGCCTACCTCGACCAGTTCTTCCACTTCTACAATTGTCACTTTACCAGCTGTTGCTACAAGTGGATTGAAGTTACGCGATGTTTTACGGAAAACAAGATTGCCAGAGCGGTCTGCCTTCCATGCCTTTACAAGTGCAAAATCCCCTGTAATTGCACGCTCTAAAATATACGTTTTACCTTCAAATGCCTTCTCTTCTTTGCCATCTGCAATCGCTGTTCCTACGCCAGTTGCCGTATAGAAGCCTGGAATACCCGCGCCACCCGCACGAATTCGTTCAGCAAGTGTTCCTTGCGGTGTTAACTCGACTTCCAGCTCACCATTTAAAAATTGCTGTTCAAATAATTTATTCTCCCCTACATAGGAAGCAACCATCTTTTTAATTTGTCTATTCGGAAGTAAAACCCCTAAACCAAAATCATCTACTCCACAGTTGTTACTCACTACTGTTAATTGATTAACCCCTTTTTCATGGACAGCAGCAATTAAGTTTTCAGGAATGCCACAAAGTCCGAACCCCCCTACTAATATCGTTGCGCCGTTTTCAATATCATGAATCGCTTTTTGAACAGATGCTACAACTTTCCCCATCTTTTCGCGCCTCCCCTTTGACCCTTTTTTATACAGCTTCCTAGCTTTTTAACTAACCACTAAGTTCCACAAAAATATAAAATACCCTCTATTTTTAAGTTTGATTAACACACAAAAAACGACATTTCGACTCTCAGTCAAAATGTCATTTTTGCTTTTTTTACGAAGCGCGTCCGTCTTTATGCGGTGCTTGATAAATCCCTAGTTCCCCTGTCTTCGGATCACGAATATAACGCTGATCATCCTGTAACGGAATTTCATCAGGTTCCACCTCATCCGCCATTCCAAATTCACCTGCAACCGCCATATCTGGCATGCGGATTACTCGTTGTGGATTGAAGGCTACTGGACGAATTTCTTTTAACCCCCAAATAATTAAGTTTGATGGATTTTTTTGATTCGTAATCCATTTTGTTAATGTATGCCCCGTCCACTCACTTTCGTAAAATGGATCCGTACCCGACACTAGTACCATTCCACCTTTTTTAATCACTTCCATGTACTCTCTTTTTTCTGTAGGTGATAACAGCATCCGGTGAAGTGTTTTTTCAATTGCTGTTTCTTTTGTAAACAATGCTTTTAAGTGGTTGCGGATGCCGTGTGTTGTGACAATTTGAATTTGTGCATCCCGTGCTAATGCATGGAATTCATTTACTTCATTTGTCAAAATATAAATGGTGTTTTGCCTTGCTAAACCTGGTGTACGCAATTTCTGGAGTTTTTCGAGCATTTCACTTTTAGAATGTGCAACATCAATAGAGCGTTTCACTTCATTTTCAGACATATGAATCCCTCCAATGTTTTCGATACTTTCCTTTTCCCAAAATAGCGGGAATGAAACTTTTTAATAGTGATTATCCATGAGTTGAATTCCTTTTTCTTCATAATAAAAGAACAATTCATTATATGAAACGCGGGAATAAAAAAGACAATTCTCATAAAAATAACAGGCACTTATCTTTTTGCAGCCAATAGAAAAAAACCACAGTATTTTAAAATACTGTGGGAGTCACTTCGTTTAAATTTTATAATCCTTCACAACACGGTTCAATTGCTCTGCTAAATCGGATAATTGCTCTGTTGCCGTAGCAACTCCGCCCATTGTTGCACTTGTTTGAATGACCGTCGCTGTCGTTTCTTCCACACTTGCTGCTGTTTCTTCTGTAAGTGCGGTAATTTCCTGCATAGCGTCATTAATTTCATGCCCTTCATGACTCATTTCTTGAAGGTTGTGAATCATCATCGTAATAAATTGCGCCATTTGTGATACGGAATTTTGGATTTCATTAAACGTATTTGCCGTTATTTCAAGTTGCTCTGAACCTGTAACAACTTGACCATATCCGCGCTGTAATGATGCGCTCACTTCTTTTGAATCATGCTGAATTGCTGACACAATCGATGTAATTTCCGTAACCGAATGACCAACTTGCTCCGCTAACTTCCGAACTTCATCCGCTACAACTGCAAAGCCTTTACCATGTTCGCCCGCGCGTGCTGCTTCAATCGACGCATTCAGTGCCAATAAATTCGTTTGGTTGGCAACTTCTTCAATAATGGAAACAAAGGATGAAATTTGTACTGCCTGCTGATCAAGCTGCACCATTTTCCCCATGGATTCCTTCATTACTTGATGAATTTCTTGCATTTGCTCATTTGAAGTATTCATCAACTTTGCACCATCTTCTGATAAAGTAAGTACATTTTCTGACGTCGTATTTAACTGATTCCCTTGAGCTGTGGATTCTGCTAATTTGCGCGAAAACTCGACCATAATTCCCGATATTTCCGAAACCTCAACCGTTTGCTTATCCACACCTTTTGATAGGTATTCCATCGTTTCAGCAATCGCCTCAGAGCCTTGCGAAACTTCCTTGGCCGACTGTGAAAGTACCGTACTTTTTGTCGTTACAGTCGTAGAAGCTTGTGCTATTTCTGAAATTGTTTTGTGTAAATGTTCCTGCATCTTCTTCATATCCGTCATCAGTTTGCCAATTTCATCACGTCGATTATTATCCGCAATTCGACTCGTTAAATCACCACTACTTAATGTATGCATCATCTGCGTCGTTTTAATAATCGGAACTGTTAATGTACGACTATAAAATAGTGCCACTGCAATCGCTGCAAAAATCGTAATGAGTAAAGCAATGCCATTCGTCATTTTCATTTGGCTTATCGCATTCTGAGTTGTTGTAATATCTTGTACTAATAACAGCGTACTCACAACCGCTGTACCTGTTGGATCTTGAATAGGCAAGTAACTTTCAATTTTTAGTTGTTTCAAATCTGTAAATCGTGTTTGTTCCCCTGCCATCGCTTGTGCAAAATAGTCATTTACTATTTGCTCTCCAATACGGTCAGTATGTGTAGATCGAACAATTTCACCTGTTGCATTAATTAAATCAACTTCTGTGCTTGGGAATAGTGCTTGGAAGTCCGTTAGAAATTCATTACCAAGCCCTATTTGTAACGTCCCAATTACTTTGCCTTCTTGTTTAATCGGCGCAAATGCCCGAACAGATAGCCCACTTGAACCATATTCAAATCCACTAATTGTCTGTCCCTTTAATGCTTGTTGAATAGCCATTACATCTGCTTTACTATCACCATATTTTGAAACATTATGTCCCCGCAAATAAACATTACCCTGTACATCACCAAACTCTAAAACCGTTATCTGATGTTCTTTTTGCAAGCTCTCAAATAATGCTTTTCCTTCCGTTTCCAGAGTTCCTCGATTTGTTTCCGTTAATAAATGCTGCACACGTATATCCTGTGCATACAGTTCTGCTATGTATTTCAAATCATTTGTTACTTTATCAAGATGCTGCGCTACCGCATGTTCAATCTGCTCTTGTGTTTCATTTTGAACATTTTGATAGCTATTAGAAGAGATTATAAAATTATAAGTTCCTGTAACCATCACTGGAATAATTCCTACTAATAATAAAATTACAATGAGTCTTGTTTTTAAACTTTTGTATCGCATAGCTACTCCCTTATCTCTTTTACTTTATTGTTATCCATCTATGACTCGTACGTTGCCAGTCAGTTAACTATCGTCATATGGACACAACTTATTTAGAATAACACATACTGAACAACGATGAAAAAAACGAATGCCCCTTGCAGTCAACTGACATGCAAAATGGCATCCGCCTTTATCTTATTGGCCTTTACGCGCCAAAATCGCTAACGAATTCCGTTACCGCTTTTCGCTCTTTTGCTTTTGGTGCTTCATCATAATGACCAAATTGAAGCATCGCAATGACACGCTCATTCGGTTGCGCGTTTAATGCTTCACGGAATTTTGGATTATCTAAAAAGCCTGGTGTTTTCCAGCAAGTGCCGATGCCTTTTTCCAAAGCTAATAGCTGTGCATTTTGCAAGAAGCATGATGCCGCAGCATAATCTTCTAATCGTTCTTTTTGACGCATATCTTCTTTCACTAACATAAATGCATAAGCACCTGCTAGCGTAAATTTTTGCATCTGTGTAGCAAGTGCCTCTTCTGAAAGCTCCTGCCATTTTGGAACGGCTAAATCGCGTAATAATTCCAATACGTATGGTAACTGATCCCCAGCGCCCATTACGACACGCCACGGCTCACGACTTCCGTGATTCGGTGCCCATTTCGCGTCATCTAAAATTTCTAAAACCGTTTCTTTCTCAACAAGTGTACCGTTGAATTTTTTAATCGAGCGGCGTTGTAAAATTGCTTCTTTTACTGATAGTGTCATTTCAAATCCTCCTTCGTTCATTAGTTCCACCATAACATAATTGGGTTTCTTTTAATATATCAATCACTAGTTGAAAACATCGGCAATTTTATAAAAATAATAGCGCATTTGTGGTGTGTAAGCTGTCGATGTTTCATACGTGTAAAGTCGATTTGCACTGTTTGAAGAATGGGCATTTACATAGGGAACACCATCGACTATACTCGTCACAATTGTACTATGATCAATGCGACCATTCCCTTGAAAATCGTAAAAAATGACATCACCCAGGTTTAAATCAGACGCTGCATTCGTTTGCTTGGCAGTCAATCCTTGCTTGGACGTTTCCAAGTACCAGCGAAGCGAATGCGAAACAGACCAACTAAAACTCCAACGCTCATTTAAACCAAGCATCCACCAGCCCACTTCACGATTTGGCGGTGCCCCCCTCATCGGCGCGTTCCCTGCAAATAAACATTGCGAAATATAGTTCGTACAATCATCCTGAAAAACAGGAAATTGCGGATTATTATCATTCCACCAACGCTGCGCATAAGCAACTGCCGCTAATCGATTATAATAAATAGCGATATTATTTTCTCCTTTTTATTTTCTTTTATGTCATCATATGTCGAATATTTTTGGATTATGTACTTATGCTGGTCACGACATGTTCGACATAAGAATTCCACATTATTTCGGTATTTCGTCATAAGTTACAGAGTGAATTTACACTATTTTCTAAAATGTCTGCTACAATATTTTTAACTATGTATTAACTTGCTTTAGCGGATGTCATAGATTTTTAAGTGGCTCTTTTTGAGGATGCCTGGGGGAATTGGACTACATTACGCTAAGGCTTAGTCGATTGATTTTGGGGGGAATGATGATGAAGCAACATGCAGAAAAGGAAATTTTGCAACCAACGACACTTTGTGATAAAAAAGGGAATTTAAATCCCGCAGCAATCGGATTTGCACGTAAGCCGATTATCGATTGTAATCTATCTGGTCATTTTATGCGGAAGAAGAAATGGAATTATTGGTGCGTATATGGTGAAGATATTTTATTTTCTGCAACGATTAGCCATTTGGATTACGCTGCGGTTTGCTTCGTCTATTTCCTTGAATATGAAACACAACGTTATTTCGAAAAAACGATAACGATTCCACTTGGCACAAAAATAAAAATGCCCACACAAGTACTTGAAACCGTAAATTTTGCTAACAATGAAATGTCGATTCAACTTACATATTTCAATGGCGATACGCACTTAACCGTTACTTCAGCGAATTTTGACGGCGAACAGTTACATGCGGAATTAACGATTCAACACCCGAAAAATGATGAATCATTAAATGTAGTCATCCCATGGAATCGCCAAACTTTCCAATTTACCGCAAAGCATCACACTTTACCGACTTCAGGCATTGTCAAAATTGGGGACAAACGTTTTACATTCACCCCAGAAGAAAGCTTTGCTGTATTAGATTACGGGCGCGGTGTTTGGCCACGACAGGCGACTTGGAATTGGGGCATGGCTTCACAGCGCATTCGTGAACGACGAATTGGTTTAAATTTCGGCGGTCAATGGACGGATGGCACCGGAATGACTGAGAATGCTGTGTTCGTTGATGGGATTATGACGAAAATACATGAAGATGTCATTTTTGACTATGATCGAACAAACTTTATGAAACCTTGGCATGTAACATCAAAATTTAGCGATACTGTTCAACTTACTTTTACCCCCTTCTTTGAACGTGTAGCCTTAACAAATGCCAAACTCGTCCGCTCTGAAGTTCACCAAATGATGGGCTATTATGATGGGCGAGTTACACTATCAAATGGCGAAATACTGCATATTCAGCAAATGCTCGGTTGTATCGAAGAACATGCTGCGAAGTGGTAATAAATATGTTTCAAAAACAGCGGTTACAACTCGTTATTTGACGAATTGTAACCGCTGTTAATTCCACTGCTTATAGTTAACCATAACTTCAGATAACTTTATTTACCAAAAGACCAAAATTAACATTTTTTCATGATAGGAGGAATGACCATGGAACATCCTGATTTAAAACAAGAACAACAACGCCTTGCTGATACAGTGCATTATATGGACTATATTTTGCAAAGTTCCAAACAAAATCTTCAAGCCGCGCAGGACAATATCCGCTCAGCAATGGCCAACTTAGAATACATTGATTCCAGTGATAGCTTCTTAAATATTTTGACGAACACGCGCTTTTTTGAAATGGCTCGTAATCAAAAAGAAGGACTGGAAGCTGTTCGCCAAAAGCCTTATTTTGCCCGTATCCATTTCCAACGTGACGGCGAAGATGAGGAATTTCTTTATATCGGAAAAACGTCTTTGTTCCATAGCGACACACATGAACCGATCATTGTCGATTGGCGTTCCCCTGTTGCAAACGTCTATTATGATGGACGGCTCGGTGATTTAACATACGATGTGCACGATGAAGAACTTAGCGGACATTTATTTTCGAAGCGCCAATATAAAATTGAGCATAGCCAGCTACTCAATTTCCGTGATGTGGATTTAACAACGAATGACGAGCTGTTGCAAGAAGCGCTTGAAGGAAAAGCGGATGTCCGCCTAACAGAAATCGTTTCAACGATTCAAAAAGAACAAAATGAAATTATACGTGCCCATTTACGTCAGCCCATTCTCGTACAAGGGGCTGCCGGTTCCGGAAAAACGACGATTGCACTTCACCGAATTTCGTATTTTTTATATACGATGGGCGAGCATTTTAAACCTGAACAACTGATGATTTTGGCGCCAAACCAGCTATTCATCGACTATATTGGCGATGTTTTACCAGAGCTTGGTGTCGATAAAATTTGCCAAACAACCTATGCCGAATATGTACAAAATGCAACGGGCATTAAATTAAAGCTACAAAACCCAAATGAGCAGCTCGAAAAAATTATTGCTAGCCAATCTGAAAGTCTGGACACTTTTATTATTTCAAAAGAAAAAGGAAGCAAGCTTTACCAACATATAATGGACCGTTTTTTGCAACGCTATGAACAGCAACTTGCCGATTTATTCGACGATGTATTTATCGAAAAATATCGAATTATGCAAGGTAGCTATATAAAGAAGTTGTTTTTAATCGAATTTCAATATATGCCGATTGAAAAACGCCTTGAACGTATTAAAAAGGTCATTCAAACTGAGGTGAAACGAAAATCAACAGCGGTTTTCACGACATTAAATGGACGCTATGAAGAGGCGATTGGACGTGCACTCAACGGTATCCGTGATGATGAAAATCGTCGCCGAATCGTCACGAAATTTATCGATGAGCGTGATGAGCGCATTCCAAAAATTAAACAGGAAGCAAAAACGACTGCTTCTCTTTATATGAAAAAGTTCCAAAAGGCGAAAATAAAGCCAATGTATCGTGATATCCTAACGAACCGAACATTATTAAATGAATTGGCACCTGAATGGACATTGGAAGAGGTCGAACAATTTGTACAAGCTCATCAGAAGGAGCAATGGGTCGTGGAAGATTTAGCGGCACTTCTTTATTTACATGCCAAAATGAAAGGTATTGATGACAAGTGGAAAATGCGTGTTGTCTTTATCGACGAAGTACAGGATTATAGTTTGTTTCAGCTAGCTGCACTGAAAGTCGGGCTTGAAACCGATATGTTCACAATGGTTGGTGACCTCGCCCAAGGGATTCATAGCTACCGCGCATTAACTGAGTGGGCGCCAGTGCTTGAGTTATTCCCACGCGCGACGTACGCAACACTACAAAAAAGCTACCGAACAACGATTGAAATTATGGCTCTGGCCAATCAAATTTTGGCGCAAATGGATGAGGACCTCCCACTTGTAGAGCCGGTTGTTCGTCACGGCAAGGAACCTGAATTCCTCTTGCATGAAACATTTGATGTACAAACAATTCAAGACACATACGATCGCATTCGTGCAAATGGTCACCGCTCCATTGCACTTATTTGTAAGACAACAAAAGAAACCGAAGCCCTCGTCAAACAATTGCAAAATGCACAGCTTCCTGCACAATTACTGAATGATCAATCAGGTATTGATCAAGAGAAGTTACTTGTTTTACCAAGTCATTTAGCGAAAGGTTTGGAGTTTGATGCGGTAATCGTTCTTGCCTTTGAAACACCGTATTTTGACCATGCCATCGACCGCAAGCTGCTCTATGTAGCATTAACCCGTGCTATGCATGAGCTTTATTTAATCGGACCTTCTAGGGAAACGTTTTTATTGTGAAGCATGACTAATATCGACTTACTTATAATAAAAGGGGATTTTGTCTTTATAGGCGAAATCCCTTTTTTATATTGCTATAAAGATTCCCCTCGTTCATTAACCCAAATTCAGACGTGCTAATTAACTAAATTCAGTTGATACTTTCTTAAAGAATCACATAGGCATTGTCTTTATAGGCGAAATCCCTTTTTTATATTGCTATAAAGATTCCCCTCGTTCATTAACCCAAATTCAGACGTGCTAATTAACTAAATTCAGTTG